>JBEKGT010000305.1:0-3174 GCA_050012655.1 Gemmatimonadales bacterium
CACGAAGACGCCGCCGTGGTGCCCCGGACCCCACACCCGCCAGCGCTCAATGAGCCGTTGCGTCATCCGCGGAGGGTAGAAGATAGCCCCCACGGGGAGGGAACTAAGCGCCACGCCGGCGCGGTGCCGCCGCTGGCGCTGGCCCATCAGACGCCGTCCGCCATCGGGCCCGAGGCGTCCACCGGCCACCCCTTCACCCGCCGCTTCTCCCGCTCGTAGTCCAGCGCCTCCTTGCTGAACGCCGAGAACTCGCCGGGGATCAGCTCCACCCGCCCGGGACTCACGAGCTCACCCCACCAGCAGGCCAGCGCCAGGGCCACCACCAGGTCATCGCCCGCAGTCGGGTCGTAGCGATCCCGGCCCGCCACGCCCGGCACCACCTTGAAGGCGTCCATCTGCTGGCGGAGCTCCGGGTAGTCAGCCAGGTCCTCCGCCATCTCCAGGCGGTTCTGCTGCTCGAGCACCTGGACCGCGGCGACGAGGTCGCGCTGCGGCACTCGCCAGCCCTCGGTCTCCTCGAGCGCCTGGTCGCCGGTCGTGACCCAGGTCGCCACCCGGCGGACGTCCGGTGCCTCGTCCCTCAGAAGCTCGAGCGCGGCCCGTCCCACGCCCGTGGCGTTCACCACCAAGGCCGCCGTCTGGCCGCCCAGGTCCCGCGGCAGCACGTTGCCCAGCGCGTCCCGATTGGCCTGCAGGATCGGCAGCGGCGTACGCAGGATCTCGGTCAACTCGTGGATGATCCTCGGATAGGGTGTCCCCACGGGCCAGCGCTGCAGGTGCCCCAGCTCGTGGGTGACGGGCGATGCCTCGAGCGCGCCCGGCGTCCGCTCGATGATCGCGAGCGCCGCCGGCGACTGCACCCGCCCGAGCTGCAGGCCGACCACGAAGGGATCGATGACGCGGAGGGTGGTGCTCACGAGGGAGGCTCGTCTTCGAGGGGCACCTGCAGCGCCGCGAGCGCCACGAGCATGGGGTTCTGGCCCCCATCCCGGATGACCGCACAGAGGTGCAGGAACGCAGTGAGAACGGCCTTCTGGCTGTCTAGTTCAAGGTCGATGCCGCGGATGGTCACGAGCACGTCGGCACCGAAGTGCACGAGCGTCACCTCATGCGCCGTCGAAGCGAAGTCCTTCGGGGGGATCTTGACTGGGTCGCTCACGCCGCCGCCTGAAAGTGCTTACACCGGCACGGCACCAGATACCGCTCCGTCGAGTCCCCGGCGCAGCCGTACCCGTAGTGGCCGGTGAAGCGATGGCCGCAGTTCTTACAGGGCCCGTGGATGGCGTCCCGCGCGGCGTCCATCACCTTCTGGTGCGCACGCTGGCTGCCATCCCACGCCGCAGCGTAGTGCCGGAACAGCAGCGCCTGGCAGAACCGCCGCAGGGCGTCCGGCTCCACCGGCAACCACGGCGCGCGCTGCCGCGTCGTCCACCTATGGGCACCGCGCCAGAGCAGCCCGCACTGCTTCGGCACTTCGTCGCGCTCGACCATCCCCTTCGGCACGGCGAAGAATAGGCGCTCGACCCACCCCAGGTAGTTGCGCCACTTCTCGCTGCGGATGTCGCTCAGGAAGTCGGCCCGACTGATCTTCACCTCGTAGCCCGTGGGCAGCGGGTGAGACCAGCTCAGCCGCATCGCCGCCACGTCGAGCTGACCCCCGCTCATCGCGAGCCGCTCCATCGCGATCTCGCCCGCGAGGTGGCGGGCATCCATCAGATCAGCGGCCAGGGCATCGTGGGTCCACGGCGTGGTCATGGCGTGGCCCTCGCGAACAGGGGCCGGACCTTCTTCCGCTCCGACGCCGGCTTCGGCGGACCGAAGGCGCTCTCGTCATCGTTGAGCTTGGCGTACGCGCCGTCGACCGCGTCGAGCTCGTCGTCTTCGCCGCCCTCGGCGCCGGTGAAGTCCGCCGCCCGCGCGCGGAACCCATCGCGCCACTCGCCGGGGCAGAGATAGACGTTGCCGGCCTCCGCCGCGGCGGCGAACGGCTCAGCGCGGCCGCGCTTGCTCCCGGTCGGGTGTTCCGCGTGCACGGTCAGGCCGAGGTTCTGACACCGCTTCACGATCGCCTTCGTGCGCTCCTCACCTTGGACGCCCACCTCCGTCTCGAACCACCACGTCACGCGACCACGATAGGCTTCCAGGTCGGCGCGCGCCACCTCGAGGATCCTCGCATCGCGGCGGGCCGGCGAGTAACGGAACCGCACCACGTCCACGATCGCTGTGCAGAGATCCTCCATCCTGCAGAGCAGGCCGCCAGCCGTGTAGTCGGGGTCGTTGCCGACCTTCTTGTCGGTGCCCGCCGTGTCCCAGTAGCGCACCATCCGGCCCACGGCCGGCACCGCCTCGAGGAGCTTCCAGTAGTCGTACTTGAAGAGCCCGCCCTCGCGGGGGCCAGGCCGCTGCTGGTACAGGGCGTTCCAGAAGTACGAGCCAATGCGCTTCGCCAGCTTGTGGAGCTTCTCGAGCGGGTAGCGTTCCGGACACAGGGCCTCGCCCGGCTGCCGCCAGTCCGGCTCGAGCGTGCAGGTCGCCGGGATGGGGTAGGGCTCCTCGGACTTCTCTGCCTCGAAGGCGATGATGTGCCAGTGCTCCGGGTGCTCGTCCGCCGCTTCCTGCTCGAAGAGCCAGCCGATGAGATCCGCGGGCCCTGGCCAGCGCGTCAGGATGACGACGAGTGCCGCATCCGGCTCCTGGCGGGTGTACCACGTGGACTCCCACCACTCCTGGTTCCGGTTGGCGATCGTGGCGCTGGCAGCCTCCTCGGCGTTCTTCAGGGGGTCATCCAAGATCCCGCAGTGGAAGCCCTTGCCCGTCGCCGGCCCGCCCACGCCGGCCGCCCACAGGCCGCCACCCTTCGTGGTCTCCCACTGCTCGACCGCCTCGGCATCGCCCTGGAACTCCATACCCGCGGCGCGCGCGAAGGCCCGCGCGGCCCGCGAGAACGTGTAGGCGAGCTGCGCTCCGTACGCCGCGAGCCCGACCCAGCGCTCGGGGAAGCGGTAGACCAGGTAGGCGCTGAAGAGCCGCGTGACGGTTTCGGACTTCGAGTGCCGCGGCGGCGCCATCACGATCAGGCGCTTGATCTCGCCGTCGGCCACGCGCTGCAGCACGGCCACCAGGCGCTCGCAGTGCGTGTACCAGATGAACCGAGGGTGGACCCTGCAGATGAAC
>JBEKGT010000306.1:0-3168 GCA_050012655.1 Gemmatimonadales bacterium
GTCGGCCCGCGTCAGCACCACGAGGCTGTGGGGCGCGTGCTCGAGCGCGGCGGTGGGGAAGACCGCGAAGAAGTTCGGCTCGAAGCGCGCCCAGTCCACCTCGCGGATGACGGCGACGCGCGTCGGGACGAGCGTCCCCTGCACGTTCCAGGTGATCGAGTCGCCGAGGTGGGCCTTGAGGTCCTCGGCCACCTCCTTCGACAGCGACACGGGCCACGGCGGCCCGGTCGGCGTGCCGCGCCACCAGGTGCCCTGGAGGATCGTCTCCGACGCGTTCGCGGTGTCCCGGTAGGTGGAGCGGTACTCGCGGCGCATCGTCCACGGCGCGGGGCGCTGCGGCCGCGGGAGCTTGAAGATCGAGTCGGCGGTCAGCCCGCGCAGCGTGGCGACCCGCATCGGGACGATGGCCACCTGCTGAACGAGAGGAAGGCCCGCCGCGCGGACCAGGCTGTCCACGCCCTGCAGTTGGTCGGGCTGGATGTCGATGAAGACCAGGTTGGCGCGGCCCCCCGCACGCATGGTGGCGAGTGAGACCTGCTTGAGGAGATTGGCCTGCACGAGGTACAGCGTCGCGAGCACCGTGACGCCGAAGCCGAGGGCGGTGACGACGGCACGCGTCTGGTTGCGCGGCCGGTGCAGGTTCGCGAGCCCCTGGCGCACCACGTATGGCCAGCGCGCGGCGGCGCCCCCGAGGCGCGAGAGGCGGCGCGCCAACCAGACCGCCCCGCGGGCGGCCAGGGTGAGGAGGCCGACCGAGAGGCCGATGGCCACGGCGAACCCGACGCCCACGCGTGGCTCCTCCGCGCGGCTCATCGCGATCAGGAAGACGCCGATGACCAGGGCGCCGAAGGCGACGAGCCGCAGGGGGTCGCGCGCGGCGGGTCCTTCCTCCGTCTCGTAGGCGCGGCGGAGCGCCTGCAGGGGGGAGACGAGCCTCACCTCGAGGAGGGGCCGCAGGGCGAAGAGCACCGCCACGGCGAGACCGATGCCGAGGCCGGTGAGGATCGCCGACGGCTCGAGCGTCACGTGCACGTCCACCGGCAGGATGCTGGTGAGGAGCCGTGGCAGGAGCGCCTGCACCCCGATGCCCGCCAGCGCGCCGGCGGCGGCGCCGGCGACGCCGAGCGCCGCGGCCTGCGAGAGGTAGATGGCGAAGACCAGGGGCCTGCTGGCCCCGAGGCAGCGCAGGACCGCGATGGTGTCGAGCTTCCCGGACACGAAGGCGCCGACGCCGCTCGCCACGCCGATCCCGCCGAGGAGAAGGGCGATGAGCCCGACGAACTGGAGGAACGACGAGAGGTTCTGCAGGGCGTCGGTGACCTCGGACTGGAAGTCCCCCGCCGTCTCGGCGCGTACCTTCTCGCGGTCGAGCATGGAGCGGTGCTGGTAGACGATCCGCCGCGCGACCCGTTCGTCGGGAACGCCGGCGTAGGCGGTGTGGCGGACCCGGCTCCCGAAGCTCAGGAGTCCGGTCTTCCCGACCTCAGTGGCGGGGATGAAGACCTGCGCGCCGAAGCCCTCGAAGCTCGAGGTGCGACCGGGCACCTCCGTCGCGACGCCGGCGATGAGGAAGCTCCGGTCCCCCAGCTCGAGGCTGTCGCCGATGCGGGCGCCGAGGGCGACGAGGAGCGCCGTGTCCACGATGGCGACACGCTCGGTGGCGAGGCGGGCCCACTGGCCGGCGGGCGCGGTCCGCACCGTACCGTAGATCGGGAACTCGGGGCTCACCGCGCGCACGTCCGCGAGACGGATCCCCTCGGTGCGGCGGACGTAGGCCATGGACGAGAAGCGCGTCTCGCGCGCGATGCGGATGCCGCTGCCGCGGAGCGAGTCCACCAGTGCCGTGACTGTCGGGGAGAAGGGACGCCCGCTTCCGAGGACGAGGTCGCCACCCAGGAGCTCGCGGGCCTGCTGGCGGACGCTCTCCTGGATGTTGGCGGTGAACGACGCGATGGCCACCAGCGCGGCCACACCGACGGAGATCGCGGACGCGAAGAGGAGGAGGCGGCGCCGCGACGCGCGGGTCTCGCGCCAGGCGAGACGGGCGATGACCCCGGCGCGGGTCACGCCGCCGCGCCCCCGTCCTGCACCACGGCGCCATCCAGGAGGTGAATGGTGCGATGCGCCCGGCTCGCCAGGGCCGGGTCGTGGGTCACCAGGACCAGGGTCGTGCCCGACTCGCGGTTCAGCTCCTCGAGGAGCGCGACGATCCGCGCGCCCGTGGCCAGGTCGAGGTTCCCAGTCGGCTCGTCGGCGAAGAGGATGCGCGGCCGGTTGGCGAAGGCGCGCGCGATGGCGACGCGCTGCTGCTCCCCCCCCGACAGCTGCGCCGGGTAGTGGTGCTCGCGCCCCTCGAGCCCGACCCGCGCCAGCAGCTCCTTCGCCCGCGCGATCGGATCGTCGTCACCGTGCCCCCTGAGTTCCATCGGCACCTGCACGTTCTCCTGCGCCGTGAGGGTCGGGATGAGCTGGAAGGTCTGGAAGACGAAGCCCACCTTCTCTCCGCGGAGGCGGGCCCGCGCGTCCTCGGAGAGGGTGGCGAGGTCGCTGCCGTCCAGCTCCACGGTCCCGCTGGTGGGGACGTCGAGCCCGGCGAGGAGGCCGAGGAGGGTCGTCTTGCCGCACCCCGAGGGGCCGATGACCGCCAGGAATCCTCCTGGCTCCACCTCCAGGGTAACTTCCTTGAGGACCGTGAGCGGCCGTCCGCCGCTCAAGTAGACTTTCGTGAGTTTCCGCGCGGTGAGCATGGGGCGAATCATACCCATCCGGTGGCTGGTTGTCGCGGCGGCGAGCGCCGCGCTTTCGGCGTGTTCCGGGGCGGGTGCGCCCGACTCGTCGCGGCCGGCGGGCGCATCGGCCGGTCGGACGGCTCGCGACGCTCGCACGGCGCCCGGCCTCGCGTCCGGCGACCGCTCCTCGCCGGGCGCCCTCGCAGCCGGGGGCGCCTCGGACGGATCCTCCTCCGCCGACGGGCCAGCCATCCTCTTCCTGGGAACGAGCCTGACCGCCGGACTCGGCCTCGATCCCGACCAGGCCTATGCCGCGCTGATCCAGCGGAAGCTCGATAGCGCCGGCCTCCGGTGGCGCGCCATCAACGGCGGCGTGAGCGGCGAGACGTCGGCAGGGGCGCTCCGGCGGCTCGGCTGGACGCTCCACCCCGATGTCCGG
>JBEKGT010000307.1:0-3164 GCA_050012655.1 Gemmatimonadales bacterium
CAGGATGTCGAGATGCTCGCGCGTCTGCGGCATCACCCCTTCATCGGCGGCGACGACGAGGAGGGCGAGGTCCACGCCGGTCGCGCCCGCGACCATGTTGCGGATGAACCCCTCGTGGCCGGGCACATCCACCACGCTGGCGCGGAATGGGCCAAGGTCGAGGGGGGCGAAGCCGAGGTCGATGGTGATCCCCCGGCGCTTCTCCTCGGCGAGCCGGTCGGTATCCACGCCGGTGAGGGCGCGCACCAACGCGGTCTTGCCGTGGTCGATGTGCCCGGCGGTGCCTATGACGAGGTGGCGTTCCACGACTCGCGGTCCCAGAAGACGAGTGCCGGCAGGGGCCGGTCCTCGGCCAGGTGGTGGCGGATGAAGGTCATGAGGAGGCGGCGGTGCGAGGCGGCGTGACGGGCGTCGAGTGGCGGGTCGGGCCAGCGGCCATCGAGGAGGGCCCGCAGCGCATCGCGGTCGCCCTCGGCGAGCTTGGTGTGGCGCTCGCCGTCGCCGCGGTGCGCCTTGCAGAGCGCGCCGCCCTGCACGGCCGAGAAAATCACCGGGGCCGCCACCGGCGTGCCGCACACCGCGCAGTCGTCGAGGGCCGGCTCGAATCCGAGGGCGCCCACCAGGCGCCAGCAGGCGGAGAGCGCGGCGGCCTCGGCCTCGTCGGCGGTGGCGCGGTCGAGGGCGTCGAGCCCCTCGGCGAGGCGCTCGAAGAGCTCGGGGTGCGGCTCGGCGGGCGCGCACTTGAGCGCCAGCTCGGCGAGCGCCGCGGCCGCGCCGAAGCGCGCCACGTCGCTGGAGAGGTTCGAGTGGGCCCGGGTACAGTCGAATCCGGTGAGGTTCTGCAGATCCGTCTGCGGCTTCATCCGCACCGCCGCGACGCCCGAGGCGAAGAGATCGAGCCCCGCCCCCGTCTGGCTCCGCGGGCTGCGGGCGCCCCTCGCCAGCGCGCTCACCAGCCCGTGATCGCGGGTGAGGAGGCGCACGATCTTCGACGTCTCGCTGTAGGGCGTGACCTTGAGGACGATGGCCTGGGTCGCAATCAGCGGCATCGGCTCAGCGCGGCGCGACCGCCCCGTGGACGAGTCCCGCCGGGAACGCAAGGACGGCGGCGAGCGCGGCACGCTTCATCACAGTCCCCCCTCCACGCGCAGACCGACGAAGATCGTGCGGCCCCGCGCCGGGAAGCCACGCACCTCCTCGTAGTGTGCGCCCGTCAGATTCTCGACGCGCACCGCCAGCGCCAGGTCCGGGCCGCGCCGCTCCG
Organism: Gemmatimonadales bacterium; assembly: GCA_050012655.1. GTDB lineage: Bacteria > Gemmatimonadota > Gemmatimonadetes > Gemmatimonadales > JACORV01 > JADGQW01. The sequence goes on from JBEKGT010000307.1 coordinate 1,265, forward strand.
CGCGCAGCGGCAGCGATGCGGAGGCGTCGGCCCGGGCGTACGCCGGGAGCGTCACGCGCGCGGCGGTCGCGCCGGAGTAGTCCATGTCGTCGCGCCGGCCGACGATCTCCAGGCCGAGCCAGATCGTCGCCCCGCCCACCTCATCCGCCAGCGACGCGCCGCCCGCGTGGGCCGGGCGCCGCAGGAGGGAGCGCCCCTCGGCGAACGCGCCGAGCGGATCCGACGCGAATCCCGCGTCGCGCACGGTGGTCCTAAGGTACGTGTAGTGCGCATGCGCCGTGAGGCCGCGGCGCAGCGCGAGCGTGGCCTCCGCCTCGATGCCCGAGGCCTCCGAGGCCGCGATGTTGAAGTAGTTGCTCGTCTGCGGCGCTGCGGGCGTGGCCGTGTACTGGATGAGGTCGGTGAAGCGCTGGCTGAACCAGGTGAGGGAGACCTCCGACCCGAGCCGCCCGAGCGTCGCCTCGGCTCCCGCCTCCACGCTGCGGGACTTCTCGGGGCGGAGGGCGGGGTTCCCGACCACGAAGCCCGTCGCGTAGTTCTCGTAGAAGGTGGGTTCCTTGAGCGCGCTCCCCGCGGCGGCCCGGAGGCGGAGGCGCGGCGTCACGCGCCAGGCCACCCCCGCCCGCCAAGTGCCGAAGGAACCGAAGCGCTGGTTGCGGTCCACGCGCGCGCCGAGGTTGAGCGCCACGCGGCCGCCGGGATCGGCCACGAGCTGCGCATAGGCGGCACCCCCCTGGCGCGACGCGACGAGCGTGTCCACGAAGGGGCCGAATTGGCTCGCCGAGCTGTCGAGGCTGCGGCCGGTCTGGCGTTCGACCGCGCCGCCGAGCGTCAGGGTGGTGCCCCGCGCGAGGTAGGCGATGGCCCGCAGGTCGGCGCTCCGCCGCGCCGTGCGGCCCGAGCTGATATCGGCGTAGAAGCCGAGGGTGTCGCCGGGGCCATCGGGGCGGTTGTCGTAGCCGGCGTCGGCGGCGTTCGAGCCCAGCTGCAGCCGGAGCTCGAGCCGCGGGGACAGGATGTGCCGCGCTTCGAGGCCCACGGTCGTCTGGCGGCCGGTGGTGAACTGGTTGTGGTCCACCTCGCGGCCAGCGGCGTCGGTCGGGAAGTGCGTCGCGTGATCGTCGAGCCGTATGGTGAGGCGCGCGTCGGTCCGGCTCCCGGCCGAGGCGCGGAGGAGGGCCGCCATCTCGTTCCGGCGGTAGGCGCCGTTGAAGGCGTAGGTCCTCGCGCTCTCGAAGTGCGACGCGGACACGCTGAACCCGGCGCGTGCCGATCCGCCCTCCGCTTCGGCCTCCAGCTGCGAGGAGCGGTAGGTTCCCCCGCCCCCGGAGAGACGCCACCGCGCTCCCCCGCTGCCCGGCCGGGTGAAGACCTGTACCACCCCGGCGACCGCGTCGGAGCCGTAGAGGACGCTGGCGGGACCGCGGACGATCTCGATCCGCTCGACATCGTCGGTGGTCAGGTGCGCGAAGTCGAACGCCCCTCCCGGATCGTTCACGGCGACGCCGTCCACGAGCACCTTCACGTAGTCGCTCTCGCCGCCGCGCAGGAAGAGCGACGCCGGCGTGCCGTAGGACCCGCCCTGCACGAGGGTGGCGCCCGGGATGGTGCGGAGCGCCTCGAGCAGTGTGGTGATGCCCTCGGCGCGCAGTGCGTCTCCCGTCACGACGGTCACGGCCGAGGCGACGGCGGCGCGCGGGAGCGGCAGCCGTGTGGCGGTCACCACCAGGGAGTCGAGCCGGATCGTGTCGCTCGGCTGCTGCGCGGCGGCGACGCGCGTGAGGGCGAGGGCGGCCGCGCCGGCGAGCGCGGCGCGGGGGAACGGGGAGCGGCATCGGATCACGGGAGCGCTCCGGGCGCCGCCGGGCGCCGCTCCGGATAGAGTTGGACCGAGCCGTCG
>JBEKGT010000308.1:0-4648 GCA_050012655.1 Gemmatimonadales bacterium
GTCTCCGACGGCAGGGTGGTGGGATACGCGCCCGAGAAGCAGGCGTGGCAGAAGCGCTCCGGATTCCTGGCGCTCGCGTGGATCATCCCGTCGAGCGAAAGATAGCCGAGCGTGTCGGCGCCGAGGTACTGCCGGATCTCTTCCTCGGTGTGGGACGACGCGATCAGCTCCGCCGGATGCGGCGTGTCGATGCCGTAGTAGCAGGAGCCGATGGTCGGGGGCGAGGCGACGCGGAAGTGGACCTCCCGGGCGCCCGCCTGGCGGAGCATCGCCACGAGGCCGGGGCTCGTGGTGCCGCGGACGATCGAGTCGTCCACGACCACCACGCTCTTCCCCTCCAGGAGCTCGCGGACGGGGTTGTACTTGATCTTCACCTTCATGTCGCGGCCCGCCTGCACCGGGTGGATGAAGGTCCGCCCGACGTAGTGGTTCCGGATCAGCCCCAGCTCGAACGGCACTCCCGACGCCTCGGCGAAGCCGAGGGCGGCGGAGTTGGACGAGTCGGGCACGGCGATGACGCACTCCGCGCCGGGGGCGGGATGCTCGACCGCCAGCCGGCGGCCGAGGTTGCGCCGGAACTGGTCCACGCTCTCGCCGAAGATCTGGCTGTCGGGCCGGGAGAAGTACACCAGCTCGAAGACGCAGCGCGTGGGGTCCTTGGCGGGGAGGGGGTCGAGGTACTCGATCTCCGAGCCGCGGATGCGGACGAAGCTCCCCGGCTCGATTTCGCAGGCGATGCGGGCCCCGACGATGTCGAGGGCGCACGTCTCCGAGGCGACGACCACGCCGTCCCCCGCCTTCCCCAGCACCAGGGGCCGGAAGCCGCGCGCGTCCACGATGGCGTACATCTCCTGGTCCACCACGATGATGAGCGAGTACGCCCCCTCGACCCGCGCCAGCGCGCCCCGGATCTGCGCCTCCGGGTCGTCGTGCGGCGAGCGGGCGATGAGGTGCACGATCGTCTCCGAGTCCATCGTGGACTGGAAGATCGCGCCCTCATGCACCAGCTCGCGGCGCACCTCGGCGTCGTTCACCAGGTTGCCGTTGTGCGCGAGGACCAGCGTGCCGTTCCGGTAGCGGACGTTCACTGGCTGCGAATTGAGGAGGACGCTCGCGCCGGCGGTACTGTAGCGGGTATGGCCCACCGCCGTCCGGCCGGTCAGCGCGGCCAGGCGGTCCTCGGTGAAGACGTCGGAGACCAGTCCCATCCCGCGGTGGAAGCGGGGGAGGCCGTGCGCGTCCACCGCGACGATCCCCGCCGACTCCTGCCCACGGTGCTGGAGCGCGTACAGCCCCAGGTAGGCGAGCCGGGCCGCGTCGGGATGATTGGCGACGCCGATGATGCCGCACATGTCGTCTAGGCGCCCGCCGCGCGTTCCATCCGCCGGGGGATGGCGCGCTCGTAGATCCCTGCCAGCCGGGCCACCGGTCGCTCGAGGACCGCACCGTTGACGCCGATCCGGACGGTGCCGCCGATCTCGCCCACCGTGCCCACCGCCTCCGCCGGCACGCCGCGCTTGGCGGCGAGGTGCCGGACCTCCTCCAGCTTCGACGGGTCGCAGCTCACCACGGCCCGCGCCTGGTCCTCGGCGAAGAAGAGCTCGATCGGGTCCACCCGGCGGGAGAGGGGCGAGAGATCGGCGCCGAGGCCCAGGAGGCGCGGGCCGCCGAGCGCCGCCTCGACCAGCGCCACCGCCAGACCGCCTTCGGAGACGTCGTGCGCCGAGCGCAGGAGGCCGCGGCCCGCCGCTTCCACCAGGAAATCCACCAGCGCCCGCTCCGCCGCCAGATCCACCCGCGGCGGCGCGCCGAACACGTCGCCGCTCACCCACGAAAGATACTGCGAACCCCCCAGCGCGCCGGTGCAGTGACCCAGCACGACGATCGCGTCCCCGGCGCTCTGGAATCCCGCCGGCACCCGCCGCGTCACATCCGCGAGGACGCCGACCATCCCGATCATGGGGGTGGGGAGGACCGCCGCGCCCGGCCGCTCGTTGTAGAACGACACGTTGCCGCTCACCACCGGCGTCCCGAGGGCGACGCACGCCTCGCTCACGCCGCGGCACGCCTCCCGGAACTGGAAGAAGCAATCCGGCTTCTCGGGATTGCCGAAGTTGAGGCAGTCGGTGAGCGCCAGGGGCCGCGCCCCCGTCACCGCGAGGTTCCGCGCCGCCTCCGCCACCACCGCCTTGCCCCCTTCGTAGGGGTCGAGCCAGACGAACCGGCCGTTCCCGCCGCTCGTCACCGCGATGCCGAGGGCGGTGTCGCGGAGGCGGAGCACGGCGGCGTCCCCGCCGGGCCCGAGGACGGTGTTGGTCTGCACCGAGGTGTCGTACTGCTCGTAGACCCAGCGCTTGGAGGCGATGGTCGGGAGGTCCAGCAGCCCCTCGAGCGCGGCGCCGAGGTCCGGCTGCGCCGGCGGGGCGGGGAGGGGCCGCGCGCGCCGCGCCACCGCAGCCTCGCTCTCCCGCGCCTCGGGATGGTAGACCGGCGCGCCGTCCACCAGCGAGAGGCCGGGGATCTCCGCCACCACCTCGTCCCCCCAGCGCACCCGGTACATCCCGTCGTCGGTGACGCGGCCGATGACCGCGCTGGTCAACTCCCACTTCTCGCAGATGGCGGCCACCGCGTCCTCGCGCCCCTTGTGGGCCACCACCAGCATCCGCTCCTGCGATTCGGAGAGGAGGATCTCGTACGGCGTCATCCCCTCCTCGCGCACCGGCACGAGCCGCGCGTCGATCTCCACGCCGACCCCGCCCCGCGCCGCCATCTCCGCGCTGCTCGAGGTGAGCCCCGCGGCGCCCATGTCCTGTATCGCGACGATGTGCCCCGAGGCGATCAGCTCCAGCGACAGCTCGATCAGCAGTTTCTCGGTGAACGGGTCGCCCACCTGCACCTGCGGGCGCTTCGCCTCGCTCTCGGCGGAGAGTTCCTCGGAGGCGAAGGAGGCGCCGTGGATGCCGTCCCGCCCCGTGCGCGCGCCGACGGCGATGATCGGGTTCCCCGGGCCGGCGGCCTTCGCGCGGATCAGCTCCTCCTCGCGCAGCACGCCGACGCACATCACGTTGACGAGGCAGTTCCCCTCGTAGCCCTCGTCGAAGCAGACGTCCCCCGCCACGGTGGGGACGCCGACGCAGTTGCCGTAGTCGCCGACGAGCCGAAGCGCAGCGAGTCGGTGAGGGCCACCGGCCGCGCGCCCATCGTGAAGATGTCGCGCAGGATCCCGCCCGAGCCGGTCGCGGCGCCCTGGTACGGCTCCACCGCCGATGGGTGGTTGTGCGATTCCATCTTGAACGCCACCGCCCAGCCCTCGCCGAGGCGCACCACGCCGGCATTCTCGCCGGGGCCCTGGATGACCTGCGGGCCGGCGGTGGGGAAGGTCTTGAGGACTGGGCGCGAGTGCTTGTAGGCGCAGTGCTCGCTCCACAGCGCCGAAAAGATGCCCAGCTCGACGAAGGTGGGATCGCGCCCGAGGATCGTGCGGATGCGGTCGAACTCAGCCGGCTTGAGTCCGTGCGTGCGCACCAGCTCCGGGGTGATGGCCGGATCCCCGGCGCGGGGGCGGGCGCTCACGCCTGTCGCGGCGGCGCGACGGGGTCCCCGCGGTGGCCGCCGGCGGCGAGGGGCCGCAGGGGCATCACGCCTCCGTACCCGGGGGTGCGGTCGGAGCGCCGGCGGGCGCGTTCACGTGGACACCGGTCACTGCTGCCGGCGCACTGGACTGCGGCGGCTGCGCCGGCGGCGTGAACACGGGCTGCCGGTCGGGGGGGGAGCTGCTCTGGCCGAGGTACATGTGGTCCGCGGAGCGCACGATCGCGTCCATCACCTGGCCGTTCTGCAGGAAGACGGTGTCGTAGTAGCCGACCCGCCGCTCCTCGCCGTTCCGGTAGAAGAGGTACGTCCAGTCGTTGAGGCGGCGCACGACGGCGGGATCGCCCCAGCGGGCCCTCACCTCCGCCTCGGTCATCCCCGGGCGGACGGCCTTGGTGGTGTCCTGCGCGGCGAGCGGGGTGGTGCCCAGTACGGCGGCGCAGGCGGCGAACAGCAACGGGCGGCAGCGCATGCGGACCTCCCTCAGGCGCCGGCGGCGAGCGCGAACATCGCCGCGCCGTCGGCCGAACCGAGCAGCGCCTCCGCGGCGCGCTCGGGGTGCGGCATCATCCCCACGACGTTCCGTCCCTCGTTCGTGATCCCCGCGATGTCGCGCAGGGCGCCGTTGGGATTGCCTCCAGCGTAGCGGAAGACCACGCGGTCCTCGCGCTCAAGCCGGTCGAGCGTGGCGTCGTCCGCCACGTACCGTCCCTCCCCGTGCGCCACCGGCACGCGCAACTCCTGGCCGCGGCGGTAGCGGGCGGTGAAGGGGGTGTCCGCTGCCTCGACGCGCACCGTCACCCAGCGGCAGACGAACGCCAGCCCCGCGTTCCGGGCGAGGGCGCCGGGGAGGATCCCCGCCTCGCACAGAACCTGGAAGCCGTTGCAGATGCCGAGGAGGAGGCCCCCCGCCTTCGCGTGGGCCTCCACGGCCTTCATCACCGGTGAGAAGCGCGCAATGGCGCCCGCCCGCAGGTAGTCGCCGTAGGCGAAGCCGCCCGGCAGGACCACCACGTCGGCGCCGCACAGGTCGGTGGAGCGGTGCCACACGTACTCC
>JBEKGT010000309.1:0-3144 GCA_050012655.1 Gemmatimonadales bacterium
CTGGCTGTCGGGACCATCACCTACGGGGCAAGCCAGCCGACGGGCTGGCTCACGGCCACGCTCGACTCGACGCATGCGCCGGCGACCCTGACGGTGCACGCGGCCACGGGGTCGCTCGCGGCCGGCAGCTACACCGCGACGATCCCGGTGACCTCGGCGGTGGCGAGCAACTCGCCGCGCACCATCGCGGTGACCTTCACCGTGGCGGCGGGCCCGGCGATCAACCTCGCCTCGACGAGCCTGACGTTCAGTGCGACGGCGACCGGCGCCGATCCGGCGAGCCAGACCGTGGCCGTGACCAACAGCGGCGGCGGGTCGCTCACCGGCCTCACCGTCGGGACCATCAGCTACGGCAGCGGGACAGGCTGGCTCACGGCCACGCTCGACTCGACGCATGCGCCGGCGACCCTGACGGTGCACGCGGTCACGGGGTCGCTCGCGGCCGGCAGCTACACCGCGACGATCCCGGTCACCTCGGCCGTGGCGAGCAATTCGCCCCGCACCGTCTCGGTCACCTTCTCCGTGACGGCAGGCCCGGCCATCGGGCTCTCCGCGGCGACGGTGACGTTCACCGACACGGTGAGCGTCCCGGACAAGCCGGCCAAGACGGTCACGGTCAGCAACACGGGTGGCGCAACGCTGACGGGCCTCACAGTGGGGACCATCAGCTACGGCAGCGAGACGGGCTGGCTGACCGCCGTGCTGAATCAGGCGACGGCCCCCGCGACGCTGACGCTGACGACGGCGAAGGGGCCCCTCGGGCCCGGTACGTACACGGCGACGGTGCCAATCACGTCGGCCGTGGCGAGCAACTCCCCGCAGACCGTGACGGTGACCTTCACCATCGCGCCCCTGCCGCTCATCGGCCTCTCGACGGCGTCGGTGACGTTCAGTGACACGATGCTCACGTCCGATCCGGCCGCGCAGACGGTGACGGTGACGAACGCCGGCACCGGGACGCTCGGCGGCCTCGCGGTCGGGACGATCAGCTACGGCAGCGGCACGGGCTGGCTGACGGCCACGCTGGACCAGGCGACGGCCCCGGCCACGCTGACACTGAACGTGGCGAAGGGCGCGCTCGGCCCGGGCACGTACACGGCGACGGTCCCGGTCACCTCCGCGGTGGCGGGGAACACGCCACAGACGGTCGCGGTCACCTTCACGATCACGCCGATGCCGCTGATCGGGCTCGGGACGACCAGCGTGATCTTCACGGACACGCTCCTCACGCCCGATCCGGCCAGCCGCACGGTGGCGGTCACCAACGCCGGCACCGGGACCCTGAGCGGCCTGGCGGTCGGGGCGATCAACTACGTCACGGGTTCGGGGTGGCTGACGGCCACGCTGGACCAAGCGACGGCCCCGGCCACGCTGACGCTGAGCGTGGCGAAGGGTGCCCTCGCGGCGGGCACCTACACCGCGACGGTGCCGGTCACCGCCGGCTTCGCGGGGAACGCGCCGCAGTCTGTGACGGTGACGTTCATCGTGCTGCCGGTGCCGCTTGTCCGGATCGTGCTGACGCCGGGCTTCGGCGTGGTGCCGCCGGCGGGCACGCTGCCGCTGGCGGTGCAGGGGTTCAACGCGGCGAGCGGGCCGGCGCCCACCTTCGGGCTGCGGTTCCTCTCGCGCACGCCGGGTGTCGCGGCGGTGGATAGCGTCACCGGTGTGGTGACGGGGGTGGCGCGCGGCTCGGCCGTCATCGTGGCGTCCGCGCCCGGTGCCAGCGGGACGGTCTATGACTCGACGCTGGTGGCCGTACCGACCGCCGGCGTCGCCGTCGCGCTCCCGGTGAGCAACGCCCACGCCTTCGGCGCCGCGAACGTCGGCGACACGGTGCACGTCGTCGTCACCGTGAACCTCGGGGCGGTGCCGGGCGAGCTGGTCGGCAGCTACGACGCCCAAATGGACTGGAACCCGTCGGTGCTGCAGTACGTGAGCACGACCCCGATCTCGCTGGTGGGCGGCACGACCCTCAACGAGTCCGCCACGTCTACCGGCGACCTCCGCTTCGGCTCAGCGGACCCGAACGGCACGACGGGCCCGGGCCTGGTGGACGTGAAGTTCGTCGCGAGGGCCAGCGGCGCGTCGCCCCTCACGTTTGCCTTGACCGACCTGTCGGGCCTCTCGCCCACGTTCACTCAGATGCTGACCCACGCGCTGGTGCTCTCCGGCGGCGTACAGGTGAAGTAGCAACGCAGGGAAGCAGCGCAACGTCCGCGGCTTCGGCCGCACCCAGGGAGGATGGAACGATGCACGCATTGCGACTCGCGATTCTCGGGCTGGCCTTGTCGGCCTGCCAGGACCAGCCGGCGCAGAGCACCGGCCCCACGCCCCCGCCCGTCCAGCAGGGGGTGGCCGCCTTCATCACCGTGGACAACCTGAACGCGGCCGTCGGTCAGACGGTGCGGGTGCGGGTCGAGGTCCAGGTGGGGAGCCAGCAGAACTACAAGCTCGGCAGCTTCACCGGCCGGCTGCGGTTCAACGCGGCGAAGCTCGAGTTCAAGACCGAGAACCCGATCAACGACGGCCTGCGCGTCAACAACACGACGACGGCCGCCACGGGCCTGATCCGGTTCGCCGGCGCCTCGCCGACGGGCTTCACCACCCTCGTCCTCTACGATGGGACGTTCCAGGTGAAGAGCGCCGACTACGCGGCGGACCTCGCGCTGCAGATGGAGGAGCTGTCGGCGGCGCTGTCGCTCACGAATCTCACGCCGCAGCTGCGGGTGAACCGGCAGATCTTCCTGAGCCGGTCGGCCGGACATTAGGACGCTTCCCGTGCGCGGGAGGGTCAGCGTGAAGGCGAGCTTCAAGGTCGCCCTCGCTATGGCGGGGGTGTGCCTGGCCGGGCGCGCGCAGGCGCAGACGCAGACGGTGGTCGTCGGGCCGCAGGCCGGCTCGATGGCGCTGCTGCCGGGCGCGCAGGTCACGGTGCCGATCGTCGCCGACCTGACGGGCAGTGGCGGAGCCTCCCTGGGATCCGCCACCCTCCGTCTCCTCTGGCATCCGGGCGTGCTCGCGTACCGCGGCGTCACCGGCGGCGCGCTGGGCCAGCCCGTGGTGAACGCCGATTCGGCCGGGGGGAGCCTGCGTGTCGCCGTGGCCAATCCGGCCGGCGTCATCGGCCATCCCGTGCTCTTCAGC
>JBEKGT010000310.1:0-3114 GCA_050012655.1 Gemmatimonadales bacterium
CTTCTCCCCCAGCTTCCCAGAGGCCGCCTTCACCAGCTCGCCGACCGTCTGCTTGTCGTCCTTCACCCAGGGCTGCTCGAGGAGCACCGACTCGCTGTAGAACTTCTTGAGCTTCCCCTCGACGATCCGCGCGCGCATCGCCTCGGGCTTCCCCTCCTGCGCCACCTGCTCGAGGTAGATGTTCCGCTCCCGCTCCACCACCGCGGGGTCGATGTCCTCGGCCGCCACGGCGAGCGGGTTCGCGAAGGCGACGTGCATCGCGACCTCTTTGGCGAGGATGCGGAAGTCGTCGGTCCGCGCCACGAAGTCGGTCTCGCAGTTCAGCTCCACCAGCACGCCGACCTTGCCGTTGTGGTGGATGTACGACTCGACGAGGCCCTCGCTCGCGGCCTTCTCGGCTCTCTTCTCGGACTTGGCGATGCCGCGGGCGCGCAGCCAGTCGGTCGCCTTCTCGAAGTCGCCGCCGTTCTCCGCGAGCGCCTTCTTGCACTCCATCATCCCGGCCCCGGTCCGCTTGCGGAGCTCGGCCACGTCCTTCGCGCTGATCGACGTCATCTCGGTCTCAGATCCCTCGGGTTGTCCGGTTACGAAACCGCCGCCCGCCCGGTCGGGCTCAGGCGGCGGCGTCGGTCTCGCGGCCTCGGGGCGGCACACGCTCAGCTCGCGCCGTCCTCCGCCGCTGGCGCCGCCGCGGGGGCGCCCTCTTCCGTCTTGATCCGGGCCACGATGGCCTCGGGCTTCGGCCGCCGCTTGCGGCGCGGCCGCCGCTTCTTCTTGTCCCCCTCGCCTCCCGCCTCCCCCTCCACCGCCCCGGCGTCCGACGAATAGGCGGCGAACTCCCCCTCCTCCGCCTCTTCCCGGGCCGGCCGCATCGCGCGCGCTTCGATGATCGTGTCGGCGATGGCGACGGTGATCAGCGACACCGAGCGGATCGCGTCGTCGTTCCCCGCGATGGGCACCGTGATGACGTCGGGGTCCGCGTTCGTGTCCACGATCGCCACCACCGGGATGCCGAGCTTGTTCGCCTCGGCCACCGCGATGCGCTCCTTCTTGGCGTCCACGACGAACAGTGCGCCCGGCAGGCGGCTCATGTTCTTGAGGCCGGAGAGGTTCCGATCCAGCTTCTCGCGCTCGCGGTCGAGGAGGAGCTGCTCCTTCTTCGTGAAGTAGTCGAAGGTCCCCTCCTCCTGCCCCTGCTCGATCTCCTTGAGCCGCCGGATCTGCTTCTTGATCGTCTGGAAGTTCGTCAGCGTGCCCCCCAGCCAGCGCTCCGTCACGCAGAACGCGCCGCACCGCTCGGCCTCAGCCTGCAGGATCGCCTTCAGCTGCTTCTTGGTGCAGACGAACAGGACGCCCTCTCCCCGCAGCACCACCTCGCGCATCAGGTCCTGCGCGAGCCGCAGCTGGTTGAGCGTCTTCTCCAGGTCGATGATGTAGATCCCGTTGCGCTCGGCGAAGATGAACCGCCGCATCTTCGGATTCCACCGCCGGGTCTGGTGCCCGAAGTGGACGCCGGCTTCCAACAGGGTCTGGATCTCAGGCAGCGCCATCTGGTGTCTCTGCTCCGTCGGGTTGAGCGTCCACCGCCTTCGTCTCCCGGCCGAATCCGCTCGTGGCGGACACCCCGGACCGGGATCCGGCGGTGTGTAGGATAGAATCCGGTGCTACCGCTTGCTGTACTGGAACCGCTTCCGCGCGCCGGGCTGGCCGGGCTTCTTGCGCTCGACCGCGCGCGCGTCGCGTGTGAGCAGCCCCATCTCGCGCAGCTTCTTCCGATGCTGCTCGTCCACCTGGATGAGCGCCCGCGCGATGCCCAGCCGCAGCGCCCCCGCCTGCCCCGTGTTCCCGCCGCCGGTGCAGGTCGCCTTCACGTCGAAGGCGCCCAGCGTGTCCGTCGCGGTGAAGGGCTGCTGGATGAGCGACACGAGCGAGCTGCGGGGGAAGAAATCCCCCAGCGTCCGCCCGTTCACCTCCCACTTCCCCGAACCGGGACGCAGGTACACCCGGGCGACGCTCGTCTTGCGGCGACCCACGGCGTGGAACACCATCGGCACATCGGCGATCACGCAGTCCTCCCGGCCTTCTTCGGCGCCTTCACGACCAGCGGCATCGGCTGCTGCGCCTCGTGGGGGTGCTCGGCACCCGCGTAGACCCGCAGCTTGAGCCGCAGGACCTGCTTCGACAGCGACGACTTCGGCAGCATCCCGAACACGGCGCGCTCGACCACGCGCTCCGGGTTCTTGGCCATCACCGTGCTCACCGCCGTGAACTTCTCGTGGCCCATGTAGCCGGTGTGCCGGAAGTACTTCTTCTGCTCCAGCTTGCGGCCCGTGAGCCGCACCTTCGCGGCGTTGACGATGATGACGCTGTCCCCGGTGTCCAGATGGGGCGTGAACGACGGCTTGTGCTTCCCTCGGATCACCTGCGCCACCGTGGACGCGAGGCGCCCCAGAGGGACGTCCGCCGCGTCCACCACGAACCAGCGGTGTGTGATGTCTTCAGGCGTAGGCGTGAAAGTCTTCATACCGGTGCGTGCGCCGCTTCCTCTGGAAATGAGCGTAACTTGAGACAGCTTGTGAAAATACCCGGCTTCCGCAAGGGCGTCAACGGGCGGGTCCACTCTCCCGGTCGAGCACCGCGAACGTCTCGACGTGGCTGGTCTGGGGGAACATGTCGTACGACCGGAGGGTCGTGAGCCGCCCGGCCGTGGCGCCGAGGCGGACCAGGTCCCGCGCCAGGGTGGCGGGGTCGCAGGACACGTACACCAGCCGCGCGGGAGGGGCGGCGGCGAGCGCGGCGCCGGCCGCGGCCTCGAGCCCCGTCCGCGGGGGGTTCACCACCACGGCGTCCGCCGGGAGGAGCTTGGGCAGGACGTCCTCCACCTTCGCCGCGACCGCACGGAGCGGCAGCCCCCTCTCCCGCGCGCGCTCTGCCGTCCAGCGTGCCGCCCGCGTATCCACCTCCACGGTGGCGACGTCGCATCCCCGGGCCGCGAGCGCGAGCCCCACGGCCCCAGCGCCCGCGTAGAGGTCCAGCACGCGTCCCTGCGACGGCAGCGCGGCGAGCACGTCCTCCCTGAGCGCCGCGGCGACCGCCGCGTTGACCTGCTCGAAC
>JBEKGT010000311.1:0-3086 GCA_050012655.1 Gemmatimonadales bacterium
GGCGCTCCGCGTAGCTCCCGCTCCGCAACGCGTGCGACTCCCCCGACTCCGCCAGCACCAAGTCGAGGGGCACCGGCACCGCGGACGTCTCGAGGCTCCGGCAGTCGAGGAGGAGCGCGCAGCCCGCCGGCGTCAGCGCCGACGCCATCTGATCCATGACGCCGCACGGGACGCCGACGAACCGCGTCTCGGCACGGTGGGCGAGGAGCGCGAGGTCCCGGGGCCCGGCGCGCCGCCCGAAGACCTCCGCCAGCGCGCTCGCCGCCGCGACCTCCAGCGCGGCGGAGGAGCTCACGCCGGCGCCGACGGGGACGTCGCTCGCGACCGCGACCCGGAGCCCCCGCGCCGCGACCGGCCCCAGGGCGAGGAACTCCGCCGCTACGCCCGCCACGTAGTCACCCCAGTCGCCCTGCCGCGTGGGGGGCCACGCGGAATGGACGGGGGGCGAGTGCTCCGAGATCGCCGTGAACCCCTCGGGTGCGGGACCCGCCACCACCGCGGTGCGCCACGCCGTGGCCACCGGGAGCACGTGGCCCCCGTGATAGTCCACGTGCTCGCCGATGAGGTTGACCCGCCCGGGTGCCGCGGCCACCGCCGCCGGCTCCTCACCGTACCGCTCACGGAACGCGCGCGCTGCACGCTCGGCGGGGCTCATCGCGGCGCGTCGAGGGCAGCGCGCACGGCGCGGCCAAGGGCTTCGATGTCCACCGGCTTCTGGAGATACGTCCCGCCGCCCGCCGCGACGTCCCCGCGGATCAGCTCGTCCTCGGCGTACCCCGACATGAACACGACCGCGAGCGCCGGCCAGCGGGCCCTGAGGCGCCGGGCGAGTTCCCCCCCCGACGCGCCGGGGAGGAGGACGTCCGTCAACAGCAAGTCGAATGGCGCGACCGCCGGGACCACCTCCGCCTCCTCCGCGCTCTCTACCGCGGACACCTGGTAGCCAAGCCCCGAGAGCAGCCGCTGGAATGTGCGGCGCACGGAGTCGTTGTCCTCGACGAGCAGGAGCCGTTCGCCCTTCCCCCGCGGGACGCGCCGCGCCTCGACGCCGCTCCGCGCCGCCGCGGACCCCGCCGCGCCGTGCGCCGGAAGGACGACGCGGAAGGCGCTGCCGCGGCCCACGGCGCTCGCGACCTCGACCCGGCCCCCGTGCCCCGCCACGATGCCGTGCACGACGGACAGGCCGAGCCCGGTACCGCGATGGTCCCGCTTGGTCGTGTAGAACGGCTCGAAGATGTGCCCCCGCACGTCGTCGGCGATGCCGTGCCCGGTGTCCTCGACGGAGAACCACACGTGCGCGTCGCCGGCGCGGCCCGAGCGCACCGTCAGGGTGCCGCCCTCCGGCATCGCGTCCGCCGCGTTCACCGCCAGGTTCATCCAGACCTGCCCGAGCTGGCCCCTGTCGGCGATCAGCTCCAGCGGCTGTTCCGCCAACTCCATCCGGAGCACGACGTTCTCGCGCAACAGCCGGCGCAGCAGCTTCGCGGTGTCGCGCACCACGGTGTTGAGGTCGCACGCCTCGACCTTCGGCTCCTCGCGACGGGAGAAGAGGAGCAGCTGGCGCGTGAGCTGGCCGCCGCGGTGGAACAACTCCTCCAGTTCATCGAGCTGCTCCCTCTGGTCCGCCGGGTCCACCTCGCCCGAGCGCAGGAGGTCGGACACCCCGAGCATCGCCTGGAGGAGGTTGTTGAAGTCGTGCGCCACGCCGCCGGCGAGCCGGCCCACCGCCTCGAGCCGCTGCGCGTCCCGGAGCCGCTCCTCCAGCCGGTGCCGCTCGGTGACGTCCTCCTTGATGGCGACGAAGTGGGTCGCCGCGCCGTCCGGGCCTGGCACCGGTGTGATCGTCATCTCCTCGTCGTAGAGGGTCCCGTCCTTGCGCCGGTTGACCAGCTCGCCGCGCCAGACCCGGCCGCTCTGCACCGTCCGCCGCAGGTCCGCGTAGAGCGACGGCGGCATGACCCCCGACCGCAGGATGCGGGTGTGCTGGCCAAGGGCTTCCCCCTCCTCGTAGCCAGTGAGGCGGGTGAAGGCGGGGTTGACCCACTCGATGTGCCCTTGCGAGTCGGTGATGCAGATGGCGTTGGCGACCGCCTCCATCGCGGTGCTCTGCAGCGACAGGCGCTGCTCGGCGAGGCGGCGCTCCAGCTCGCTCGCGGCGCGGATCGCGAAGATGCCGAGGAGCGACTCGGCAAGGGCTACCCGTTCAAGCGGCCGGTCGTGCATCACCGCGAGGTTGCCGAGCACGCGGCCGGCGCTGTCGCGCAGCGGCACGCCGAGGTACGCCTCGACGTGCATCTCGGCCAGGAGCGTGTCGCGGGGGAACTGGCGCTGCACGTCGCGCGGGAAGCAGCACATCCCCTGCGTGACCACCCCCTCGCACGGGGAGTCCTTCAGCTCGTAGGTGAAGTTCGGGGTGATCCCCTCGCCCGACCAGACGGCGAGGGTGCGGACCCGCTCGCGGTCTGCGTCCACCAGCTCGCCGGCGAACGCGTAGCGGACCTCGAGCGCGTGGGCGAGATGCTCCACCAGCGTGCGAAAGAACGCGTCGCCGGTGGCCGGTGCGGTGCCGACGAGAATGGAGCGGAGGGCGGCCTCCGCGCGGCGGCGCTCCGTGACGTCCACCAGGATGCCGAAGCAGAGGGTGCGCCCCGACGCCGCATCCTCCGTCGCGAAGCAGGTGTCGAGGACGGTGCGCACGTCGCCCCCGGGACGCCGGAGCTGGATCTCGAAATCCCGCACGCGGCCGTCGCGCTCGAGAATGGCCAACTCCTCCGCGCGGCGGGCGGGCTCGACCCACAACTCCTGGACGCGGTAGCGCCGCAACTCCTCGAGGGACGCGACGCCGAAGATCCCGAGCAGGGCCGGGTTGGCGTCGAGGAGGTCCCCCTCCGCGCTGGTGACGTAGACGCCCTCCTCGAGGTGGCCGACGAAATGGCGCAGCGTCTCAAGGGCCTGCAGGCTCCCCGTCACGGCGAGGGGCATCATCACTCCCGGATACGGACCGTTGCGCGGCGGGCCCCGGCCCGGTCGGCCGGCGCGCGCTGCCGCCACCTACGTTGTTCGCGCCGCGCCGCGACATTGTCAAG
>JBEKGT010000312.1:0-3074 GCA_050012655.1 Gemmatimonadales bacterium
GATGGCCGGTGTGACGCCCACTTCCGAGCTGCGCGTCGGCATCGTCGGCGCCGGCGCGATCGCGCAGATCGCCCACATGCCCGTCCTCCGCAAGCTGAAGGGCGTGAACGTCGTGGCCATCTGCGACAACGACGGCGCCAAGGCGCGGGCTCTCGCGGCGCGCTTCGGCATCGGCGGCTGGTTCACCGACATCGAGGAGCTCCTCGAGTTCGGCAAGGTGGACGCCGTGGTGATCTGCACGCCGAACCACCTGCATGAGCCGCACATCCTCAGCGCCCTCGCGGCCGGCGCGCACGTCCTCGTCGAGCGCCCGGTGGCGCTCACGGTGGCCGGTGTGACGCGGGCCCTGAAGGCCGCCGAGCGCTATAAGCGCACCTTGCTGGTGGCCATGAACTCCCGCTTCCGCAGCGACGTCCAGGCGGTGCACGGCTTCCTGAAGGGTGGGGAGCTCGGCGAGCTGTCGGCCATCCGGGCCGGGTGGAGCGTGTTCCGCGCGGCGCGACAGCAGCTCGGCTGGCGCTCCCGCAAGGCGGAGTCGGGGGGCGGAGCGATGGTGGACCTTGGCCTGCCGATGCTCGACCTCGCCCTCTGGATCGCCGGCTCTCCGGCGGTGGCGCGGGTGTCGGCGCGGCTCGACCGCGGGCGGGGTGCGGGCGGGGTGGACGAGGCGGGCGCGGCGTTCCTCCAGTGCGAGGGTGGTCCCGACGTGTTCCTGGACGTCTCGTGGCGCCACGTCGGCGAGGGGGAGCGCACCTGGCTCGACGTGATGGGGACGAAGGGGTCGGCCTCCATCTCGCCGCTGCGCGTCTACAAGGAGCTGCACAGCACGCCGGTGGACGTCACCCCCACCGGCGCGGCGAGCCGCGAGAGCGCGTTCGCCGCGTCGTACCGCTCGGAGTGGGCCTACTTCCTCGCCGCCGCGCGCGGCGACATCACCGCCGAGCCGCCCGAGGACCAGCTCCAGGTGCACAAGGTCCTCGACGCCATCTACCGGTCGGCGGACGAGCAGCGCGAAGTGAAGTTGTGAGGTTCCGGGCGCTGCTGCCCGCCCGACGGCACCTCCCGGCGGGAGCGCTCACCGCCGTCCTCCTCTTCGTCGCCTATCCCCCGTTCAGTCTCGTCGTCCCGTCGTTCGTGGCGCTGGTCCCGTTCCTGTGGATGCTCGAGGACGCGGCGGGCAAGGGCGCGACGCGGCTGGAGGTGATGCGCCTCGGCTACTGGTTCGGCGCGCTCGCCAACGGCCTCGTCTTCTACTGGCTCGTCGTCGCCCTGTGGCACTACACCCCGTTGGCGCTCGCGGGGTACCTGGCGGCGATCCTCATCGTCCTCGCTCCCGGCTGGCTCCTCTTCGCGCTGGCGTACGTGTGGGTGCGCCGCCGCACCGGCCTCCCCGTCTGGCTCGTCTTCCCCCTCCTGTGGACCGCGTTCGAGTGGCTCGTGGGCCACCAGGGGGACCTCGCCTTCCCCTGGCTCAGCCTTGGCGTCTCCCTCACGCGCGTGCCGACGCTGGTGCAGTTCGCCGAGCTGGGTGGCGCGCGGAGCGTGACGCTGTGGCTGGCGTGGGTGAACGCCCTCGCGTTCCTCGCCCTGTCGCGGCGGGCATGGCGGCCGGCGACGCTGGCCGCCGCCACCGGCGTCCTCGCCTTCGCCTTCGGCGTGTGGCGCGAGGGGAGCATCGTCCTGCGGCCCGTCACGACGGTCGCCCTCCTCCAGCCGAACGTGGGCTTCCGCGAGAAGTGGGAGGATGCCAAGAAGGACTCGCTGGTCGTCGCGCTGACGCAGCAGACGATCGAGGCCGCGCGGCGCCCCGGGGTGCGGCTCGTGGCGTGGCCGGAGGCGGCGCTCCCCGGCTTCTTCGTGGACCCGCAGGGGCGGCGCTGGGATGCGCTGGTGCGCGCGGTGGTGGGCCGACTCGGCATCCCGCTCCTCGCCGGCGGGCTCGACGTGGAGTTCCACCCCGACGGGAGCTACGACTACTACAACGCCGCGTTCCTTTACGACTCGACGGGAGACCGCTTCGGCCAGCCGTCGTACCGCAAGAAGTACCTGGTGCCGGTCACCGAGCGGGTGCCGTTCCTCCCGCCGCGCTGGTTCGGCGCGCTCAACTGGTTCGGCGGCTTCTCGCGCGGCGATCGCTTCCCGGTGTACCGCATCGCCGACGGCGGGTTCGGCGTGCTGATCTGCTACGAGTCCATCTTCGAGGACCTCGCGCGTGGCTACCGGCGGCGCGGCGCCGACTTCCTCGTGAACATCACCAACGACGGCTGGTTCGGAAGCACCGTCGGCCCGTACCAGCACGCCGCCCACCTCGTGATGCGTGCCATCGAGACCCGGATGGGGGTCGCGCGCGCCGCCAACACCGGGGTCTCCGAATTCGTGGACCCCTTGGGCCGCACGCGCCTCGCCACGCCGCTCGAGGTGGCGCGCACGGTGACGGGCCCGGTGATGACGTCGTCGGTCAGGACCCTGTACGTCCGCTGGGGCGACTGGGTGGGCGCGCTCGCTCTCGCGGGGACCGCCGCGCTGTTCGTCGCCGCCTACGCCCGCAGACGCAAGCAAGGAGCCGTGTGATGAAGCGCCTCGCCCTCGCCGCCGCCCTCCTCGCGCTGGCCGCGCAGCCGGCCCTCGCCCAGCAGCCCTTCGCGGCGGGCGGTCCATACGACCCGGCGGTACCCACGCCGCGCTCGGTGCTCGGCTACGAGGTCGGCGACGCGTTCACGCCGCACTGGCTCCTGGCGCGGTACCTCGACCGCGTGGCGGCGGCGAGCCGGCGCATCCGGGTGGACACGATCGGGCGCAGCTTCGAGGGGCGTGAGATGTTCCTGGTGGTGGCGACGAGCGAGGCGAACCAGGCCCGCCTCGCCCAGATCCGTGCCGACGCGGCGCGCCTCGCCGACCCGCGTGGCGCGAGCCCGGCGGACCTCGCGGCGGCCTCGGCGCGCCTGCCGGCCATCACCTACCTCGGCTTCACGGTGCATGGCGGCGAGGCTTCGGGGATGGAGGCGGCCATCGCCCTCGTCTACCAGCTGGCGGCGGGGCGGGATGCCGAGACCGAGCTGGTGCTCGACAG
This sequence comes from Gemmatimonadales bacterium, assembly GCA_050012655.1. Lineage (GTDB taxonomy): Bacteria > Gemmatimonadota > Gemmatimonadetes > Gemmatimonadales > JACORV01 > JADGQW01. The sequence continues at coordinate 3,071 of JBEKGT010000312.1, forward strand.
CAGC
>JBEKGT010000313.1:0-3073 GCA_050012655.1 Gemmatimonadales bacterium
GATGGATCGGGACAGTGAGGCCGACCGACGTCACGTTGGCGCTGATGGCCGCGCTGTCGCTCTCGATGCTGCCGAGGAAGAGGCCGGCGGCGGAGATGAAAGAGTCACGGGTGGACTGCCCGTTCCCCGTCATCTCGACCGTCTGGCCCTGCGCCTCGCCCGAGCCGGTCACCGTGTACGTGGACGCGCTCGCGATGTGCAGCGCGCGCACCCCATCCCGGTCTTCCCAGCCGACCACGCGGTTCTGGCGCACCGCGTGCATCGTGACCGACACGTCACCGGAATTGGTCGTCGTGACGGTGTCGGTCCAGCTCTGGCCAGCGGTGACGGGCGCGGCAGGGATCCGAGGGAGGAACTCGTGGAGGCCGACGGCCACCTGGCGGAGGAGCAGGTTGGTGGTGTCGGGCGCGGAGACCGATAGGACGAGGCCCGACGGGGCAACGACGATCCGGAAGGTCTGGCCCCGTGCCGCAGCGATGGCGCTGAGGTCGGCGCCCGCGGATCCGGTCACGTCGATGGAGTCCACCGTCACCGCGAGGGCGAGGTTCTCGGCGGCCGCTGTGGCCACGATGGAGACCAGTTGATGCGATGAGAGGTCGGCGGTGTTGACCTGACCCATCACCTCCTGGGTCACGTGCGTTGTCTGCTCGACGCGGTAGCGGGACGTCCCCGCGCCGTAGCGCAGGGTCGCCGGGTCGCGGGCCGGCGCGGGCGCGGCGGTGGGTGCTGCCGTGCGCGCGGCGGGAGCGGCGGCCGGGGCTGGCGCGGCGGGACGATGACCCGCGCAGGATACGGTCAGGAGGGCGGCGGCGAGCGCGGGCAGTCGGCGGTCCATGCGTACGTCTCCTTTGGGGTGTGGGCGGGGCGCCGGCAGGCGCCGCCGCGCGCGCGGCAACCTAGCCTCCACGGCGCGGCCGGGGCAAGGCGGATACGGCACGGCGCCGGCGGCCTGCGAGGCACGCCGGCGCCGTACGCGGAGCCGTAAGCCGAGTTCTGTTCGACCCGAAGGTCGGATGGTCATCTCTCTGCGGTAGCGGTCGCCCGCCACCTCTAGCGGCCTACCCGCGGCTCGCCGGTCTGGCGCCGTGAGGCGCTTCCGGCGTGGTCGGTCCGGGCCGGACCTCGCCGCCTATTTGGCCTTGCTCCCGCTGGGGGTTACCGTGCCGCCCCTGTTGCCAGGGACGCGGTGGGCTCTTACCCCACCGTTTCACCCTTACCCCGCCTCGCGGCAGGGCGGTCTGTTCTCTGTGGCCCTGTCCGTCGCCTCGCGGCGCCCAGGCGTTACCTGGCAGCGTGCCCTAGGAGCTCGGACTTTCCTCGAACCCGCCACGAGGGCGGGCCCGCGACCATCGCGCTCCGCACTTCCAAGGTAACCGGCCGTCGCCCGCGGCGCGACGGCGAGTGGACGTGGACGGTGCGGTGACGGCATGGTGACGCGGCGGCGTAGACTGGGGCGCGTCCCACAGCGGGAGATCGCTCTGATGACCGCCGCCACCGTCGCCGCCGTTCTAGAGCCCGCCGAGCGCTCGCGCGTCGAGGCGGCCGGCCAGGGATGCTTCCGGGTCCTGCACGGCGCGTCGCTCGAAGAGGCGATCCGGCACGTGCGCCGCGCGCCCGTGGACGCCATGCTCCTCTCCGTCCACCGCTGCTCCGAGGCGGAGCTGCCGCGGGTGGCGCAGTTTGTCCGCGAGTTCCCGCACGTGCCCGCCGTCGCGCTTCTCTCGCGCGCCGACGAGGCGGCGCACGACCGCATCCTGCGGCTTGGGGCGTCGGGCGTGCATGAGGTGGTGGACGTCTCGGTGCCGTCGGGGTGGCACCGGTTGCGGTCGCTCATGCGGGAGCCGAATACGCCGGTGGTCGCGCGGGTGATGGCGGCGGTGGACGCCGACCTGCGCGACGCCCCACCCGACTGCCGGTTCTTCTTCGAGGTGGTCCTGCGGCGGGCCCCCGACGTGCGGACCGTGCAGGTGCTCGCGCGGGTCCTCGGCGTCGTGCCGAGTTCCCTGATGTCGCGTTTCTACCGTTCGCGCCTGCCCTCACCGAAGACCTACCTCGCCTTCGCCCGCCTGCTCCACGCCGCGTACCTGTTCCGTTGCGGCGGGCTCAGCATCGCCGACGTGGCCAACCGCCTCGACTACTCCTCGCCCCAGAGCTTCGGGCGGCACCTGCGGACCTTCCTCGGGGTGACCGCCGGGGAGTTCCGCCGGCGGCTGCCCTTCGAGGCGGCCATCGAGCGGTTCCGCCTGCGCCTTCTCGCCCCGCACCGCGACCGGCTGCTCGCGTTCCATCCATTCGGAACATGGCCCGGGAATCACGGACAGACCGCGGCGTGAGCTGCCGGTCCGGTCGGGGCGTCGAGGCGCGCGGGCGGGGGGCTAGCGGGAGCGGCCGCCCCGCGGGGTGGTCACAGTGAAGCGGGCGACGGCGGCGCGCATCCGCTCGGCCAGGTCGGCGAGCTGCCGCGCGGTCTGGTTGAGGGTCTCTGCGCCTGCGGTCTGGAGGTCGGCCGACTGCGCCGCAGCGGCCGACTCCGCGGCGGAGGCGGAGGAGAGTTCCTGCATGCGGCGCATCGCATCGCCGAGAGTAGCCATCGCCTCGGCCTGGTGCGCCGAGGTGGCGGCAGCCTGGTCCACCAGCGCCGTCAGGGAGCCGATGCCGTCGAGGATCGCGGCCAGCGCGTGGTCGTTCTCCTCGGCGAGGGTCCCCACGTCGTGGACCAGCGATTCGCCCTGCTGCATCGTCGCCGTGGCGGCCTCGATGGACCGGTGGACTTCCGCCACCGTGTCCGCGACCTCGCGCGCCGCCTGCGCCGTCTCGCCGGCGAGTTTGCGGACCTCGGCCGCGACCACGGCGAAGCCCTGGCCGTGTTCCCCGGCACGGGCCGCCTCCACCGACGCGTTGAGCGCGAGCAGGTTGGTCTGCCGGGCCACACCGCCGATCGTGGTGGCGAGCCGGCGGATGCGCTCGGAGTGCGGCTCCAGCGCCGAGACGGCCGATGCCCCGCGCCGGACCTGGTCGCCGAGGGCGAGCAGCGCCGTTCCCGCGCGCTGGATGCTGGCGCGGTTCGCGTCGG
>JBEKGT010000314.1:0-3069 GCA_050012655.1 Gemmatimonadales bacterium
GGGAGCGCCCGGCGCATCTTCGGCGGGTCCACACGACGACACGCCGGAGGGCGCCGGCACACCGGGGGTAGGATTGATGGCCGATCTCGCGAAGGTGGCCGAGGCTCTCCGCGACCGCTACCGCATCGAGCGTGAGCTGGGCGCGGGCGGCATGGCGACCGTCTACCTGGCGGAGGATCTGCGCCACGCGCGCCGGGTCGCCGTGAAGGTCCTGCGCCCCGACCTCTCCGCCGTGCTCGGCGGCGACCGGTTCCTCAACGAGATCCGGGTCACCGCCAATCTCCAGCACCCGCACATCCTCCCCCTCTTCGACTCCGGCGAGGCGGAGGGGCTCCTCTTCTACGTGATGCCGTACGTGGAGGGGGAGGCGCTGAGCGACCGCATCGAGCGGGAGAAGCAGCTGCCGGTCGAGGAGGCGGTGCGCATCACCCGCGAGGTGGCGAGCGCGCTCGACTACGCCCACCGCCACGGGGTGATCCACCGGGACGTCAAGCCGGCCAACATCCTCCTGCAGGACGGCACGGCGCTCGTGTCCGATTTCGGGATCGCGCTCGCCGTGAGCAATGCTGGCGGTTCGCGCCTGACCGAGACCGGCCTCTCCCTGGGGACGCCGTATTACATGAGCCCCGAGCAGGCCACCGGCGACCGGCAGCTCGATGCCCGCAGCGACGTGTACTCCCTCGGGGCGGTGCTGTACGAGATGCTCACCGGCGATCCGCCGCACACCGGATCGACGGCGCAGGCGGTGATCGCGGCGGTCGTGACGGAGCAGCCGCGCGACGTCGCCGCGCGCCGCGCGCGCGTGGCGCCGCACGTGGCCGAGGCGGTGCACCGCGCCCTCGAGAAACTCCCCGCGGACCGCTTCCCCAGCGCGGCGGAGTTCTCGCGCGCGCTCGAGGGCCCGGCGGCGACGGGCCGCACGGCGGCCTTCCGCCCACAGGGCGCGCGACGTCGGCGCTGGGTGCCGGCGGCGCTGGCCGTGGCGGGACTGGCCGTTGGGCTCGCGGCCGGAAGCCTGCTGCGCGCCCCCGCCACCGTACACGAGACGCGCACCCGCCTCACCTTCACGGGCGACGCGAGCTTCCCGTCGGTGACGGCCGATGGGCGCTGGCTCGCCTACATCCGCGGGGGGTGCGGCGCGGGCGTGGAGGGGGGCAGTGGGTGCAGCGGCGACGTCGTGGTGCAGGAGCTCCCGGCCGGCGTGCCGGCGATGCTCGTCTCCGGCGCGCGCCGGGTGGGGCCGCCCTCCTGGAGCCCCGACGGTAGCGGCCTCCTGGTCTCGATGACGCCGGCCGGCGGCGAGAACGGCCTCTACCTCGTTCCCCGCGCCGGGGGCGTCCCCCGCAAGGTCGCGGACGAGGTGATCAGCTATGGCTTCGCCGACGCGAAGACGGCGGCGTACCTCTCGCGCCGCGGCCCGGTGATCCGTCTCGCGGACCTGTCCACGGGAGATCTCCGCGACAGCGTCGTCGTTGGAGGCGGGAAGTGGCTGCTGTCGAGCGCCGACTTCAGTTCCCGCAACGGGTTGATCTGCTTCGGCGGCATCCACGGGAGCGCCCTCCGCGTCGGCATCGCCGACGCCAAGGGCCGGGTCCTCGACACCCTCGACGAGGTCGGAGGTGGCGGGTGGGACCCCGACGGGCGTCACGTGCTCATGGCCTCCGTGGACGCGCGCTCGCTCATCCACCTTCGCCGCATCGCGGTCAGCCGCTCGGGCCGGTTCTCCGGGAAGGGCGTCGAGATCGTCGGCGGGATCCGGCAGGACGAGTGGACAGGCCTCGGCCTCACGCCTACCGGGTACGTGGTGGGCGACGCCGGGCGCACCGCGGACGTGTGGGCGTTCACCGTCGGCGGCGTCGCGCAGCGGCTGACTCACAGCTCGACGTGGTACCTCGGGCCCGCGATCGCTCCCGACGGCCGCGCGGTCGCGTACGTGAAGCAGGACGCCTGGGGCGCGAACGTCTACGCGGTGCCCGTGGCCGGCGGGGCCGAGCGCCCCGTCACGACCGACTCCGGCATCCGCCAGCTGCTGCGCTGGTTCCCGGGGAGCCGGCGCCTCTCGGACCTCGTGCTGCAGAGCAGTGGCAGCGGCGGCTTCACCCACGAGATCTCGGAGCTGGAGACGGGGCGCCGCCACCCCCTCGCGCTCGCCGCGGGGATGGTCGTCGTGGGCTGGCGGCCCGACGGGACGGGCATCGCGGAGCAGCTCGACGGGAGCGCCTTCGCGATCGTGGACACCACGGGAAGGATGGTGCGCCGCTTCGTCGTCCCCGATTCGCTGGCCCCGCTCGTCCAGATCCAGATCGCGCCGGACGGCGGGGCGGCCGCGCTCCTCGTGGGCCGCTCCCGGCGCACGCGCTTCGCCGCGGTGGACCTCGGATCGGGGGAGTGGCGCGTGATCGGCCCCAGCGGCGCGAGCGACTCGGTGCGGAGCGTGGTGCTCCTTCGCTGGGCCGCCGACGGATCGCTGTACTCCGCCCGGCAGTCGGGGTTGCGGCCGATCGAGCTGTGGCGGGTGCCCGCGCGCGGCGGCGCCGCGCAGCGCGTCTCCGGACTGCCGGTGCGCTGCGACGTCTCCACCCTCACCCTCGCCCAGGACGCGAAGACCGGGGCGTGCCTGGTGACGGACGAGCGGCCCGACCTCTGGCTGGTGGAGCGCCACCGCTAGCGCTCCCTGGAGAGCCACTGATGAGACCGGTGCTCAAGTTTCTCGGTGACGAGCTGGTGGGGCGCATCGTCGCGGAGGCGCGCGCCGTCCTGCGCGAGGTCGGGGTCGAGATCCACAATCCGCCCGTCCTCGCGCTCCTCGCGGACCACGGGGCCCGGGTGGATGGGGCCACGCAGCGCGCCTACTTCACCGACGCCCTCCTCGACGCGGCGCTCCGCACCGCGCCGCGCGCGTTCTCCCTCTGGGACGCGCCGGGCCGCACCGCGCACGAGCTGTCGGGCGACCGCGTGCACTTCACCCCGGGCTCGGCCGCGATCCGCGTCCTCGACCACGGCGCCGCCGCGTCGCGCGCACCGACGACGGCGGACGTGGTGGCGTACGCCAAGCTCGTCGCGCAGCTC
>JBEKGT010000315.1:0-3040 GCA_050012655.1 Gemmatimonadales bacterium
CGCCTCTCGCGGCTCGCGCCCGGTCTCGTCGTCGCCTACGCCATCACGTGGTCGCTCCTCGCATTCGACCTGGTGCAGTCCCTCGCGCCGCACTGGGTGTCGAACCTCCTCGGGGCCTACTCCTTCATGGCCGCGTGGCTCCAGGCGCTGATGGCGCTGGCGCTCCTCGCCATCTTCTGGCGCCGGCACCTCGGCCTCCAGGACCTCGTGACGGGCGCGACCTTCCACGACCTCGGGAAGCTCTGTTTCGGGTTCACCGTCTTCTGGGCTTACCTCTTCTTCTCCCAGTTCCTGGTCATCTGGTACGGCAACATGCCGGAGGAGACGAGCTTCCTCTTCCTCCGGATGGCGCGGCCCGAGTGGCGCGGGATCAGCACCGCGATGCTGGTGCTCGTCTTCCTCATCCCATTCTGGGGTCTGATCGGTGTGAAGCCGAAGAAGACCCCGGCGCTCCTGGGCAGCTTCGCGGCCATCTCGCTCCTCGGGCTCTGGACCGACCGCTACGTCTTCACGATGCCCTCGATGGTGCAGGAGGCGCCGAAGCTGCCGCTCGGATGGCCCGAGCTGCTGGTCACGGCGGGGTTCCTCGGCCTCTGGGGGCTGGCGTACGCGTGGTTCGCCCGCCGGTTCCCGATCGTCTCGCCGCGGCTGATGGACGAGCTGGAGGCGGTGGGCCGGGGAGCGCACTGAACGTCCCGGTGAGCGCGGTGAGAAGGTGAGGAGCTGAGACGGTGAGACGCGAGAGGTGCCACGGGACGGGGCCGGCGCGGAGCCGGCCCCGTGGCACATCCGGCCCTCAGCGGAGGAGCCGCGCGGCGACCCCGACCGCCGCCCCGTTGGAGTGCTTCGCCACGTGGCCGCGCAGGAACACTTCGAAGGTCCGTCCCAGCGCCGCCGTCGCGTCGAGGAAGAGGGCCGGCCGCGTCATCGTCACGGGCGTGCCGGGCCGGTTGTCGTACGTGGTGTCGGGCCCCGCCTCCACAGCGCTGACTCCGAGGAAGACCGAGCTGCCGCTGCCCTGCCCGAGGTTGTAGCCGAGCCCCACGCGGGCCCACCCGGTCACGCCGGGCGTGCTCGTGGGGGTCCGCAGGTCGGCACGGAAATGGGCGCGGTCAACCGGGCCCACGCGCAGGTACGCCGCGAGCCCGCGGTACGCCAGGTGCTCGGGGGCGTCCGACAACCCGGCCCCCAAGCCGACGAACGGGGATTCCCATCCGGCCAGGGCCGCCGTGAAGTGGCCGCTCCCAAGGTACGCGCCCTCCGCGCTCCCGGTGGCGGCGGAGATCCGCAGGGTGGGCGAGGGCCAGGCCTCCACCTGCACGCCGGTGACGCTCACCTTGTCCGCGTCATCGTAGCGCTTGGTGTACGTCGGCGCGAATCTGCTGCAGTTGCAGGTATTGTCGCCGCCCGGATCGAGGCACTCGCCTCCGGCCGTGCCATAGTAGGAGAGGTCGAAGGAGCGCTGCCCGCCGCCGAGCCACACCCGCAGGCGCGTCGGGCGATCGCGCGGGTCGGGGGAGGGAGCCGACTGCCAGGCGAAGAGGAGCAGGAAGGGGATGACGTGGCGCGCGTGCATGGCGGGTCTCCGGCTTCAGCGGAGGGAAGGTCGCGGGGTGGGTCCCCGCCGCGCTCCTTCCCCGCGCCCGCATCGTATCCGCCTCGCGTCAAGCACCCGTCAAGAACGGTGGACTGCGCGAGCGCTCCCGCACGGCTTGGCGGCCCGCATTCCCTTCCCGAACCGCTTCCGCGGCCCTAACTTCCAAGCTTCTCGGTGACCAAGGATCCACGCTTCATGGCCACACGGTACCTCATCGTCGGCGGCGGACTCGCGGCGGCCAGCGCCATCGAGGGCATCCGCGAACTCGACACGGCGGGGGAGATCGTCCTCCTCACCGCGGAGAAGGAGCTGCCGTATCACCGGCCGCCCCTCTCCAAGGGGTACCTCGCGGGGCGGGACCAGGTCGAGGCGGTGCGCATCCACGAACCGGCGTGGTACCGGTCCCACGGCGTCCGGGTCAAGCTCGGCCAGGTCGCCAAGTCGGTCCACCTCAAGAAGCGCAGCGTCACCGTGGAATCGGGGGAGCGCGAGTCGTACGACCGCCTCCTGGTCGCCACCGGCAGCCGCCCCCGCCGGCTCAACACCCCCGGCATCGACACCCCCGGCGTCGTCCACCTGCGGACACTCGCGGACAGCAGTCACCTGCGCTCCGTCCTCAAGCCCGGCGTCCGGCTGGTGTGCGTCGGCGGCGGGTTCATCGGCGTCGAGGTCGCGTGCACGGCCCGCGACATCGGGGCGGAGGTCACGGTGCTGGATTCGGGGCCGGGCCTCTACCGCTCCTTCGCGGACCCCGAACTCAGCGATTTCTTCCACGCGCTGCTCGAGAGCCGTGGGATCGCCGTGAAGGCGAACACCCGGGTGGCGCGGTTCCGCGCGGAAGGGGGCAAGCTCGCGGGTGTGACGCTCGAGGACAACGCGCTGCTCCCGGCCGACGTGGCCGTCGTCGGGGTCGGCGCCGAGCCGAACACCGAGTGGCTGGCGAGCTCCGGGTTCCAGATCGATCGCGGCGGGGTGGTGGTGAACGTGCGGCTCGAGACGCAGGGTGAGGATGTCTGGGCCGCCGGCGACATCGCGCGGTTCCCCGACCCCGTCTCGCACCAGCCGCGGCGGCTGGAGCACTGGGACAACGCGCTGGCGCAGGGGAAGCACGCGGGACGGAACATGGCGGGTGCCGAGGCGGCGTACGCGCACCAGTCGCTGTTCTTCTCCGACCTCTCCGACGTCACGATGAACGTGTTGGGCGACACCGAGAAGGCGGACCGGGTGGTGACGCTCGGCAGCGTCGACGTGAAGGCGCCGCAGTTCACGGTGTACTACATCCGCGCCCACAAGCTCATCGGCGCGGTGATGGTGAACTTCGCGAGCGCCGACCGCGCCGCGGAGTTCGAGGCGCTGCAGAAGCACCTGGCGGACGGGACGACCCCCGAGGTCTAGCGCACCCGCGCGAGCAGCGCCCGCAGCGAGTCCGCGGGCACATTCCCC
>JBEKGT010000316.1:0-3005 GCA_050012655.1 Gemmatimonadales bacterium
GAGGTCCTTCTTCTCCACCGTCAGGGGCGGCGCGAAGCGGACCACCTGGTCGTGGGTCTCCTTGCACAGCACGCCGCGCTCGGCCAGCGCCTCGCAGTAGGGGCGCGCCGTGCCGGCCTCGACGTGCATCTCGACGCCGATCAGCAGGCCCTTGCCGCGCACCTCCTTGATGGACGGCGAGTCGATCTTCCGCAGCTCCGCCATGAACCACTCGCCCAGCTCCTGCGCGCGGTCGGCGAGTTTCTCCTTCACCAGCACGTCCAGCGCCGCCCGGCCGATCGCCGCGCCCAGCGGATTGCCGCCGAAGGTCGACCCATGGTCGCCCGGAGTGAAGACGCCCATGACCTCTTCCGTGGCGAGGAACACCGAGACGGGATACATCCCGCCCGCCAGCGCCTTGCCGAGGATCATCGCGTCGGGCTTCACGTTCTCCCACTGGCACGCGAACATCTTGCCGGTGCGCGCGAGGCCCGTCTGCACCTCGTCCGCCACCATCAGCACGTGGTGCTTGGTGCAGATCTCGCGTACCCGCTTCAGGTAGCCGGCCGGCGGGACGATGACGCCCCCCTCGCCCTGGATCGGCTCGATGATGACGCCCGCGGTGTTCGGCGTGATCGCCTTCTCCAGCGCGTCGGCGTCGCCGAACTTCACCAGCTTGAACCCCGGTGTCAGCGGGCCGAAGCCGTCCTTGTACTGCGGCTCCGACGACCACGAGATGACCGTGATCGTCCGGCCGTGGAAGTTCCCCTCGAAGCCGATGATCTCGGCCTTCCCCTCGGGGATCTTCTTCACCTTGTAGCCCCACTTCCGCACCGCCTTCATCGCCGTCTCGACGCCCTCGGCGCCGGTGTTCATCGGCAGCGCCTTGGGGAACCCGGCGAGCTCGCAGATCTGGTGCAGGAAGGGACCCATCTGGTCGTTGTGGAAGGCACGCGCGGTCAGCGTCAGCTTGTCGAGCTGCGCCTTCGCGGCGGCGGCGATCGTCGGATTGCAGTGACCCTGGTTCACCGCGGAGTAGGCGCTGAGGCAGTCGAGGTACTTCTTACCGTCGACGTCCCACACCCACGCGCCCTGGCCGCGCTCGAGCACCACGTCGAGCGGCTTGTAGTTGTTCGCGGCCCACTGCTTCACTTCCTTGAGATACTTCGCGCTCTTGGTCATTTCTTTTCCGTTGGTAGGATCTTGAACATCCCTGTCCCGCAGACGGAGCACGTGCCCTTCATCGCGGGGCGCCCGTTCGCCATCGTCACCTGCTGGGCATTGGCGATCGGACGTTTCTCCTTGCACTTCACGCAGTAGCCGACGACTTCCGTCATCCCATCCTCACATCAAGAGGAGAGCCGCGGGTACCAGCGCAATCTTCGGGCCGCCCGCCCGGTCCCCGATTGGCAGGAAACTTACTTGGAACCAGCGCCGCGCGCGCCCCCTCCGGGCCGGGTTGCCGCCCCGCTTCCACTTCGCCTGGTGCCCTGCTATCGTTCTGTCACATCACCGCTTAGCAGACGTCCGTCGTCCAGGCCCACGTCGCCCCGCACCACGAGGGTGGAGCCAGTCATGTCGCGAGTCACGGCCATCGTTTTCGCCGTCGGAATGATGAGTATGGCAGTCGCAATTCCGGTGCTCGTCGCCCACTCGACGCGCGCCACGCCGCGCCGCGTGGAGGTGTCGGTGCAGGGGTTCACGGACGGGAAGTCGTGGCACTACACGCCGCGGACGATCCGCGCGGTGTACGGGGACACGATTCACGTGCGCTTCGAGGCGGTCGGTGCGGGGCATGGCTTCCGCGTGCAGGGTAAGGACGTGGACCTGACCTCGTATCCGGGGATGCCGCAGGAGGCGACCTTCGTCGCGGACTGGGTCGGCGGGAAGGAGTACTTCTGCACCTTCGACTGCGGCCCGGGGCACGCGCAGATGAGCGGGATGATTGTCGTGACGCGCCGCGGCGACTAGCGCTGCCGCGGAAGCTGTGGGCGATGACGAGAGAGCCACCCTGCGCGGTGGCTCTGACGGGGTGGCGCGGCGCGCCTTGACGCCGAGGGAGCGCTACTCGCCGATCTTCCTGAGGTGCGACGGCTTGCAGAGATAGAGGAGGGTGCCGGCGCCCGCCTCGGCGGGGCCCTCGAAGCGGATGCCCGCGATCCCGCTCTTCTTGATCTGGAGTCCCAGCCCGCTCTTCCCGCCGACCAGCGCCGTGGCCAGCTCCGAGAAATCCGGCTCGTGCCCCACCAGTGCCACGCGGCTCGTGGGCGGGAACTTCGCGAGCAGCTTCACCACGGCGCTCACCGAGTAGCCGTGGCCCAGCTCGGCCGCGACCTGCGGCTCCTCCGGCCAGCGGTAGACGCTCGCGACGATGTCGGCGGTCTCGCGGGCCCGCTTCAGGGGACTCGTGACGAGGAAGTCGAACTTGATCCCCATCTTCTTCGCCGCCCGCATCACCGCGCGATGCTCGGCCTGGCCTTCCGCCGCGAGGGGGCGGTCGTCGTCGTCGGGCCAGCTGTTGGGATCGCGATTGCCCGCTTTGCCGTGGCGGATGAGGATGACGTCCATGCAGGGGGATATGGAGCGCGAAGGGGCGTCTGTCCAGGGTGGGGGACCAGGTACCCGACGCCGCGAGCCAGGCGGGTACAAGGGGCCAGACGGGCACGCGCCCCGCTCCAGCGGATCGACTGGAGCCTGCTCCGGTTGCTGCCTCAGGCGATGACGCCGCCGCCGAGGACCTGGTCCCCCCGGTACAGCACGCCGCTCTGCCCCGGCGCGGCGGCCCGGGCGGGTTCGTCGAGGGCCAAGCGCACGGTCCCGTCGCCAGCGGCTAACACGCTGGCAGAAATGGGCTTGGAGCGGTGGCGGACCTGGACGTCGCAGTGATCGCCGGGCCCGATGGGCTCGTCCAGCCAGTTCATGTCCTCCACCGTCACCGACCTCGTATCGAGGTCGCTCTCCTCGCCGACCACGACCGCGCGCTCCTCGGGCCGGATGGCCACGACGAAGAGGGGGCGCGAGTGGCC
>JBEKGT010000317.1:0-3001 GCA_050012655.1 Gemmatimonadales bacterium
CAGCGTGAGGATGATCGTGGCGTCGCGCGTCCGCTCCAAGCCGGCGGGCGTGAAGACGTACCGGCGCACCGCGGCGACGGCGAGCGCGAGTATCCCGAGCACGCTCAGCGCCTCCATCGGCAGCGCCATCCACACCATCTGGTCGGCGTAGGGGATGGGGAGGAACGGCAGCAGACCGCGCGCCAGGTTCCACCAGAACGCCGTGGCGAAGAAGACGAACCCGTAGAAGATCACCAGGTGCGCGACGCCGATCCCGGCCTCGCTCAGGAGGCGGATCTGGCCGAACACGTTGGAGAACGCGACCCAGGCACGCCGCGGCAGCCGGTCGAACCGGTCCTCCGGCCGCGCGCGGAGGAGCAGCCGGACGAGGCGCACGACCCGCCGCGCGAAGATCAGCGTGGCGACCACCGCCAGCACCCAGAGCAGGGCCCACCCTGGTGCGCCGAGGACCGCGGTCATCGAGGGGTCAGGCATCGCGGCTCATCCTTTCTTCGCCCGCACCGCCGCCGTCAGCGCCGGGAGGACGTCGAGGGCGTCCCCCACGATGCCGTAGTGCGACACGGCGAAGATCGGCGCCTGCGGATCGGTGTTGATGGCGATGATGAGCTCGGCGTTCTTCATCCCCTCCACGTGCTCCGGCGCGCCGCTGATGCCCGCGGCGACGTACAGCTTGGGCTTCACCGTGGCGCCTGACTTCCCGATCTGGCGCGAGAGCGGCAGCCACCCCTGGTCGATCACCGGACGCGAGGCGCCCACCGCGCCGCCGAGCGCCGCCGCCAGCTCCTCGGCGAGCTCGAGGTTGTCCTGGGTCTGGATCCCGCGGCCCACCGCCACGAGGGCGTCCTGCTGCGTGATGTCCACGTCGCCCGCAGCGGGCTCGACGTACGACTCGAAGCGGACGTGGCCCTCCGCGGGGAAGGCGACCGTCACCGTCTCGACCGGCGGGGCGCCCGCGACGCGCGCGGCCGCTCCGGCGCGGGCGCCGGGGAGGACGCCGAGCACCGCCGGGGCCCCGGCGAGCCGCACCGACACCTCCATCTTGCCGCCGTACAGCACGCAGCGCGCTTCGAGCGCGCCCTCCGCCACCCGGACGTCGCGGCAGAAGTTCGCGAGGGGGAGCTTCGCGCGAGCCGCGAGGAGGCCGAGCACGTCGGCCGACGTGTTCGACCAGGGCACGAGCACCGCCTCCGGCCGGCGCGCATCCACCAGCGCCGCCAGGGCACGGCAGCATGCTTCGGGGTTGGGCTCCGCGAGGGCTGGATCGTCCACCACGAGGACCCCGTCGGCCGCCCCGAGCCCCTGCGCGAGGCCCTGCGCCTGATGGCCGAGGAGCACCGCCCGGAGGGGACGACCCCCCAGACCGGTGGCGAGCTCCCGTCCGAGCACCAGCAACTCGAACGTGAGGTCGGAGAGGCTCCCTCTCCACTGTTCCGCGAGTACCCAGATGTCGCCCGCCATGGTCTCGCCTCCTTCTTACAGCAGGCCGCGAGCCGACAGGATCTCGGCGACCTTCGAGGCCACGGCCTCGGGGTCCCCCTCCAGCATCTCCGCCTGCCCCGCCGCTTCCGGCTTCGTCATGCGGAGCACCTCGAGCGCCGGCGACCAGCTCCGCGCCGGCGCCGCCACGGTCTCGATCTTCCCCGACTTCATCGTCGCACGGACCTTGGCCACCGGCACGTAGCGCGGCGGCTTCTCCGCCGCCTGGATGCCGAGCACGGCGGGGAGGGTGACGCCGTACCGCGCGCGGACCCCGCCCGCGTACTCCTTGAGGACAGTGACACGGCCCTCGCCCGCCTTCGCCTCGACGCCGGTCACGACGCCGACGTACGGGATCCCCAGCGCTTCGGCGAGGAACGGGGCCACGAGGCCGTCCAGGTCGTCGATCGCCTGGCACCCCGTCACCACGAGGTCCACCGGCATCAGCCCCGGGACCGTCGGGAGCACCGCGGCGAGAAGCGCCGCCACTTCCGCCGTGGTGACGGGCGGCTCGACACCCTCCACCTTCACCGCCCGGTCGCTCCCCTTCGCCAGCGCGGTGAAGAGGACGTCGTCGAGGTCGCGGCTTTCGACGCCCAGCGCCACGACCGAGCCGCCGAGCCGGTCCTTGAGGAGGAGCGCCTGCTCCAGCGCGTGGTCGTCGCTCTCGCTCACGATCGGCCGTGACGCCTCGAGGTCGAGGGACTTGCCGTCCGCCGCGACCTCCAGCTCCTCGACGATATCGGGCACCATCTTCATCAGGACCAGGATCTTCACGGGGCCGCCCTGCCTCCCTTCGGGATCCCCCGCCGGAGCGCGTGCGCCCGGCGGCCACGGATGCGCGGCGTCAGCCCTCCAGGGACTCCGCCAGCAGCTCCACCACGTCCCGCACCACCATCTGCTTGTCGTGGCCCAGCACCTTCAGCGCGTCCTCGAACCGCGACACCTCATACGGGCACGACACCGCGAGCACGTCGGCCCCCGTGGCCACCGCCTCCCGCACCCGCCGGTCGGCGAGCCGCTCGAAGCCCTTCGCCTTGTAGTAGGTGTCGAGCCACATCCCGCCCCCGCCCCCGCCGCAGCAGATCGAGTTGATGCGGTTGTGCACCATCTCCACGAGCTTCTCGCCGGGAATCGCCTGCAGGAGCCGCCGCGGCTCGTCGTAGAGCCCGTTGTGCCGGCCGAGGACGCACGAGTCGTGGTAGGTGACGATGTACCCGAGCTTCTTCGTGAGACGCGGCTTCAGCGCCTCCAGGCGGCTCGCGAAGTAGGTGGTGGTGTGCTCCACCGGCTGGTCGAACCCGCCGCGCGGGTATTCGTGGCAGAAGGCGTCGTAGGCGTGCACGCCCGAGGTGACGAGCCGCGCGTACTCGTACTTCCCGAGCACCTTCAGGTTGGCGTCCATCAGGGTGTCGAAGAGCCCGGTCTCGCCCGCGAGGCGCGCGCACTCCCCCGCGCACTTCTCCTCGTGGCCGAGGATGGCGACGTCGGTGCCGAGCGCGGCGAACAGCTTCGCGGTGGCACG
>JBEKGT010000318.1:0-2962 GCA_050012655.1 Gemmatimonadales bacterium
GGCCACCGCCCGCCGGCGGCGAAGGTGCGGATGATCCGCATCCCGACGTCGTACGAGCCGGTGAAGGTGATGCCGTCCACGTCGTCGCTGCTGATGAGCTGCTGGCCGCAGGTGGAGCCCGGCCCGGTCACGAAATTGAACACCCCCACGGGAAGCCCCGCGTCGAGGAAGCAGCGCGCGAGGAAGTAGCCCGTCCACGGCGTATCGGTTGCCGGCTTGAAGACCACCGTGTTCCCCGCCACCAGCGCCGCGCCCGCGGGCCCGCCGGCCAGCGCCACCGGGAAGTTGAACGGCGAGATCACCACCCACACGCCGTAGGGCCGCAGCGCGCTCCGGTTCGCCGAGTGGTAGTGGGTGAGCGGGTCGTCAAGGAGCGGCCGGACGAAGCCGTCGCTGCGCTCCATCTGGTCGCAGTAGTACGCGACGAGGTCGCTCGCCTCCTGCACGTCGCCCAGCGCCTCCATCCGGTTCTTGCCGACCTCGAGGGAATCGATCGCGGCGAAGGCGCACGCCCGCTCCGCGATCAGCGCCGCCGCCCGGCGGAGGAGCCGCACGCGCTCCTGCCAGCGGGTCCGCCCCCACGCCGGCGCGGCCCGCTTCGCGGCGGCGATGGCGTCGGCCGCGTCCTGCGCCGTGCCCTTCTGGAAGACGCCGAGCAGCCACGAGGCGTCGATCGGACTGGTGTCCTCGAACTTCTCCTGTGCCAGCCGCTCCTTCCCGCCGATCAGGAGCGGGTACTCCTTGCCGAGCGCCTTCTTCACCTGCGCCAGGTTGCGGTCGTAACAGGCGTGCAGCGCTTCCGGGGGATCGAACATCGTGGAGTACGTCAGGCGGAAGGTGCCGGCCTTGGTGATGGCAGGCTTGCCGGTGGGTCGCTTCGCCGCGCGCTTGGCAGGACGGCGCTTCGTCGTCTTCCTGGGCTTCACTGGCACCGGGAACTCCCGTTCACATCGAGGGTGGAGTGGTCACGACCGGCAGCGGCACTGGGGCGCGGGCCGCGGGCGGGTGACGCGCGTCCTACAAAGGTGACTCGCGGGGTCGTGTTTCATCAACCCTGCAGGGTGTTCAACCCTGCTGGGTCTTCAACCCTGCACCGACAACGCGATGAGGAACTGCGCCGCCCAGTACGTCGCGAGCGTGACGGGCTCACCGAGGCGCAGCGGCCGCCGGAAGCGGTTCACCGCCAGCACCGCGTCGGATGCCAGGAAGAGGCACGCCCCCGCGAGGGCCGCCGCGCCGCTCCCGGGCGGGACGCCGGGGGCGCCGACGCGCACCGCCGCGCGCCAGGCCATGAGCCCGATGGCTGCCGCGTAGACCACCACCGCGCCGCGGAGCGTCGGACCGGGGAGTCCCTGCCACAGCGCGAGCACCACCATCACGGCGAAGAACGCGAAGGGTGCGGCCCACGGCATCTGCACGGCGCCGAAGGGCGCGCTCGTGGTGAACGCCCACGCGTAGACGAGTTGCGCGGCCAGGAAGCACCCGAGGCCGGGGAGGAACCGCGCCTCGCCCAGCATCAGGAACACGTCGCCGGCGAGCGACAGGGCGAGGCCGGCGAGGATCAGCTCCTGGTAGCGTGGATCCGCCGGCGTGAAGACGAGCAGCGTCGCCGCGAGGACGAGAATGGTGGTGAGCGGCTTGAAGACGAGGACGCCGCGCTGCTCGCCGCGGTAGGCCGCGCGGATGGCGAGGGCGGCGGAGGCGGCCACCGCGAGGGCGGCGAGAGGAATGGCGGGCGACACGGGGCCTCCCGGAGGGCTTCTTGGGGCTGGCCGAAGACCGCTTTCATATGCAATCTACGCAACTGCAATCCCGAGTAAATCACTCTGATAAGTCTCGCGGAGCGGCTCCAGGCGGTCCTGGGTGGCGCTTACAGCGTCGAGCGCGAGCTTGGTGGCGGGGGGATGAGCCGCGTCTTCGTGGCCGAGGAGACGGGACTCGGCCGGAAGGTGGTGGTGAAGGTCCTGCCGCCGGAGATCGAGGGGCGGTCAGGGCAGGGGGTGCCACTCCACGGCCAACAGGAAGCCGAAGTTGTTCTGGACCTCGTGCCTTGCCGTCACGGTCACGTGGACCATGCCGAGGTACGCGGGCTCGTAGTAATCGTACTCGTACGACCCGGCCGGCAGGTCGGCGATGTCGTCCTCGAAGCTCGCGAGGACTGTGAGGGACCGGTAGATCGGATAGCGGACCCCCAGCCCTAGGGTCGCGACGGGGGCGTCGGGCAGCCGCCCGCGGCGCATCACCCCCACACCGAAGCGGATGTGGTATTGCTGGTGGCGCCGTACGGCGGGCCCCGAGGTGCCCTCCAGCAGCAGCGAGTAGAGGTCGCGGGCGTCCCGCGTGAGGTCCGCGCCGTGGTTGCTGTTCTGGCTCTGCCGGAGGACGCGGGCCAGGAGGGTCACCCGGCCTCGCCACGAGAGACCCACCCCCGCGCCGAAGCTCATGGTCGCGGCGTCGAGCGCGTCGGGGTTCAGGGCCCCCGCCTCGATGCGGAGCAGCGGACTGATGGCGCGCGGCGCAGGGACCTGCTGTGCCCGGGAGGCACCGGCACTGACCAGCGCGGTTACGGCGAGCCATCCGAGTGTGCGTCTCGCCCCGGCCTCCCGACGCGATGGCGGGCTAGTGCCCAGTGCAGCACCGAACTCTAGCCCACCTTCGGTCCGAAGCAGACCGATTACCGAATCGCTTCACACCACTGCGCGTCTGCGCGTCTGCCCACTACTGCAGACTGTACTCCCGTCTACTGTCGCTTCCAGCGGACGTTCGGGCTCCTTGCCGCGGCCGCCTCGTCGAAGCGGCTCGCCGGCGTGGTGCGCGGCGCCCCCGTCAGCAGTTCGGGCGTCTTCTCCGCCTCGTCCGCGATCTGGAGCATCGTGTCCGCAAAGCGGTCCAGCTCCTCCTTCGTCGCCGTCTCGGTGGGCTCGATCATCAGCGCCTCGTGCACGATGAGCGGGAAGTACAC
>JBEKGT010000319.1:0-2961 GCA_050012655.1 Gemmatimonadales bacterium
CGGTCGTGGCGTTCAACCTCTTCGGCGACGGGCTGCAGGCCGCGTTCGACCCGCGGCGGCGTCGGTGACGGACCCTCGCGAGGCCGCCGCGGACGGCACGCCTCCGCCGGCGGCGCCGGGGGCCGGGCCGCTCCCCGGCGCGCCCCTCCTCGAGATCGCGGACCTCCGGGTCACCTTCGCCGGCGAGGAGGGCGTCGCCCGAGCGGTGGACGGCGTGGACCTCATCGTGCACACCGGGGAGACCGTTGGCCTGGTGGGAGAGTCGGGGTGCGGCAAGAGTGTAACCGCCCTCGCCGTCCTCCGCCTCGTCGAGCACCCCGGCCTCATCGCCCACGGCAGCCGGGTGCGCTTCGAGGGGCGCGACCTCCTCGCGCTCGCCGAGCGCGACATCCGCGCCGTGCGCGGCAACCACCTCGCCCTGATCCCGCAGGAACCCGCCGCGGCGCTCAATCCCGTGCTGACCGTCGGCTCGCAGATCGCCGAGGTGGTCCGCGCGCACCAGCACGTCACCCGCGCCGAGGCCGCGTGGCGGGCCGTCGAGATGCTCACCGCGGTCGGCATCCCCGACCCCGAGAAGCGCGCCGGCCAGTACGCCCACCAGCTCTCGGGCGGGATGCGCCAGCGGGTGCTCATCGCCATCGCCCTCGCCTGCCGGCCGCATCTCGTCATCGCCGACGAGCCGACCACCGCGCTCGACGTGACGATCCAGGCCGAGATCCTCGAGCTGCTCGACGCGCTCCAGCGCAAGCTCGGGATGGCCGTCCTCCTCATCACCCACAACCTCGCGCTGGTGGCGGAGCGGACGCGGCGGGTCTACGTCATGTACGCCGGGCAGGTGGTCGAGGAGGCGCCGACCGAGGCGCTGTTCGCCGCGCCGGCGCACCCGTACACGCAGGGGCTGATGGCGGCCGTGCCGCGCGTCGACCGGCCGGCGGAGCGCCTCACGGCCATCCCCGGGCAGGTGCCGCCGGCCACCGCGTGGCCGACGGGCTGCCGGTTCCACCCGCGCTGCCCCTTCGCGTGGGAGAAGTGCCGCACGGAGATGCCGCCACTCCTGCCCGCCGGCGCGGGGCGGAAGGCGAGGTGCTGGCTGATGGAGAGCGGCGAGCACAGGGGCACAAGGCCACAGGGGCACGGCGGCGCGCCGGCGGCGGGGACCGCCCGGACGCCAAGGGGCGAGCGGTGAGCGGTGAGCGGCCCGCGGTGAGCGGTGCGCGGCCCCTGCTCGAGGTCGCCGACCTCGTCGTGCACTTCACGCGGCGCACGGGACTCTTCGGGACGCGGCGCGAGACGGTGCAGGTTGTGAACGGCGTCTCGTTCGCCATCGGACGGCGGGAGACGCTCGGGCTGGTGGGAGAATCCGGCTGCGGCAAGACCACGCTTGCCCGCGCCGTCCTCCGGCTGGTGGAACGGACGTCGGGCACCGTGCGCTTCGACGGCTACGACCTCGCCGCGCTGGCGCCGGCGGAGCTGCGGCGGGCGCGGCGGCGGCTGCAGATCGTCTTCCAGGACCCATACGCCGCGCTCAATCCGCGTATGACGATCGGCCGCGCGGTGCGGGAAGGGCTGGAGGTGCACCGCATCGCGAAGGGCGCGGAGGCCGACCGCCGGGTGCGCGCGCTGCTGGAGGAGGTCGGGCTTCCTCCCGAGTCCGCCGACGCGTACCCGCACGAGTTCTCGGGGGGCCAGCGGCAGCGCGCGGGCATCGCGCGGGCCCTCGCGGTAGAGCCGGAGCTGCTGGTGTGCGACGAGCCGGTGTCGGCGCTCGACGTCTCGGTGCAGGCGCAGGTGTTGAATCTGCTGACCGACCTGCAGGCGCGCCGCGGACTCTCCTACCTCTTCATCTCCCACGACCTCGCCGTGGTGCGCCACGTCGCGCCGCGGGTCGCCGTGATGTACCTGGGCCGCTTCGTCGAGGAGGGGCCGACGGATGCGCTCTTCGCGGCGCCGCGGCACCCGTACACCCAGGCGCTGCTCTCCGCGGTGCCCGTCCCCGACCCGACCACGAAGCGCTCACGCATCGTCCTGCCGGGCGACCCGCCCTCGCCCGTGAACCCGCCGCAGGGGTGCCCCTTCCACCCCCGCTGCCCGCACCCCGCCAAGGATCAGACCTGCCTCTCCCTCCGGCCCGAGCTGACCGCGCTCGACCCGGGGCGGCGGGTGGCGTGCCACAAGGCATAACAGCGCGCCGCCGTTCCGCCCTCGACGTTCCCTTGACGACCGCTTGACGCGGCTGCACTACCGTGGGGAGCACATCCACCGAGGTCCCCGCCGTGCGCATTCGCGTCGCTCTTTGCTCCCTCCTCGCACTGGCCTCCGGTGGCTGCGCGACGGTCTTCCACGGGACCACGCAGGCGGTCCCCATCGTGAGCCAGCCCGCCGGTGCCGAGGTGAAGGTCGACGGCCAGAGCGTAGGCCGAACGCCCGTCGTGGTGCATGTGAAGCGGAAGAACGCTCACATCGTCCAGTTCGAATTGGCCGGGTTCGAGCCTTCCCGGACGACGCTGAACCCGCAGGGATCCCGCGCCGCCCTGTGGAACCTCATCGCCGGCACGGCCTACCTCGGCTACCTGGTCGATGCCTTGACGGGCGGCCTGTACGACCTCTGGCCGGAGGTGGTCGCCGCACCGATGCGACGGACCGGCGCCGACTCGGTACCGCCCGCACCGACGGACCCGGCCGCCCTCGCCTTCGGCGCGCGGGTGCGCGTGGCCCCCGGCCCCGAGGCGCACGGGACCGTCACGGGCACGCTCGTGCGGCGAACGACCGACTCCCTGTGGATCTGGCCGGGGCGGACCGCGGAGGCGGAAGCGTTCCCAGTGCGCTCCGTCCCGCAGATCGACGTGTCCGTCGGTCGCCATCGGAACACGGGGCTGGGCACGCTGATCGGTGCGGTGGCGGGCGTTCCGTTGGGGATGGCGATGGCGTCTCTGGCGGGCTGCGGCGTGGGGTGGGGCGGGG
>JBEKGT010000320.1:0-2937 GCA_050012655.1 Gemmatimonadales bacterium
GGGGAACCTCGACCGCCGCTGCGTGGGCGTGGACGACTTCTCCGAGTTCGGCGGGCCGCGCGACGCGTTCCTGGCGCGCTTCTCGGCGGCGCGGAGCCCACTGCACACCTTCCACCAGATGGACTATTGCGACTACTTCGCCCGGAAGCACCGGGGACCGATCGGCTTCTACTTCTACGACGGCAGTCACCGCTACGAGCACCAGCTTCGGGGGCTGGAGGCTGCGGAGCCCTTCCTGTCGCCGGGGGGCATCATCCTCGTGGACGACACGAACGACGAGGAGCCCAGCCGCGCGACCCGTGACTTCCTCGCGGCGCGCCCCGGGGCCTTCGGCACCCTCTTCGAGCGCCGGACGGCGGGCAACGGTCACCCGACCTACTGGAACGGCATCACGCTGCTCCAGAAGGCGGGGTAGGCGGCCGGTGACGCGTACTCGCCGCATCGCGGGCGGCGCGGCCCTCGGCCTCGCAAACCAGGTCTTCGCCGTCGTCGTGGGCCTCTGGCTCACGCGCTTCGTCCTCGGGCGACTGGGCCAGCACGACTACGGCCTGTGGCTGCTGGGGCTCCAGGTGGCGGGCTACCTCGCCTTGGCCGACGTCGGGGTCGTCGCCATTCTCCCACGCCAGACGGCGTTCGCCGCCGGGGCCCCGCGCGGTGACGCCGACGACGCCGCGCTCCGCGACCTCACGGGAGAGACAACGCGGGTCGTGCTGTGGCAGACGCCTCTCGTGGCCGCGGCGGGCCTGGTGGTGTGGGTGCTCGTCCCCGCGTCGTGGGCGGCGCTTCGCGCGCCCCTGGCGGTCGTGATTCTCGTCTTCGTCGCGGCGTTCCCGCTTCGCGTCTTCCCAGCGCTCCTGCAGGGCTTGCAGGACCTCACCTTCGCCGCAGGCGTGCAGTTCGTCGGCTGGGCGCTCAATGCCGTGCTCGTCGTCGCGCTCCTGTTGTGCGACGCACGGCTCTTTGCACTCGCTATCGCCTGGGCCGCGGCGCAACTGGTGCCGCCGCTCCTCTGCTTGTGGCGCCTCCGGAGGCGGTTCCCCCGGGTTCTGCCGAGGGGCCTCCCGCACCTCACGTGGCCCGCGGCGCGCCGACAGCTGGCCCGCTCGACGTGGGTGAGCGTCGGCCAGGTGGCGGGGATCCTGGTCAGCGGAGCAGACATCCTCATCGTGGGCGCCTTGCTCGGCCCGGCAGCGGTGGTCCCGTACGTGCTCACCGGGAAGCTGGTGACGGTCCTCGGGAACCTGCCCCTGCTCCTCGCCCACACTTCCGGCCCGGCGCTCAGCGAGATGCGGGTCGCCGAGGCGCCGCACGCGCTCGGCCGCGCGACCACGGCGCTGACACAGGCGGTCCTGGTGGGGAGCGGCGCGGTGGCGTGCGTGGTGCTCGCGGCAAACCATGGCTTCGTGACATGGTGGGTCGGCGCGGGGCAGTACGGCGGACCTGCCCTGACGGTGCTCTTCGTGGTGTCGATGCTGGTACAGCACTACGGGACAACGGTGGTCTACGCGGTGTACAGCTTCGGGCACGAGCGCCTTCTCGCACTGATCGGCCTCGCCCAGGGCGTCGTCGGGGTAGCGCTGAGTGTTGTGCTGGTGCACATCGTCGGCCCGGCCGGCGCCGTCCTGGGCGTCCTCGCCGCAGCAGTAGCGGTCACGCTGCCCCTTGCCCTGCCGGTCATCGCCCGCGACACCGGCACCACCTCGCTGGCCCTGCTACGCGGCCTCCTCCCCTGGGCGTGGCGGCTCTGCTTCCTGCTCGGCGTCGGACTGACCGCGGGTCTCGTCATCCGACCGCGGGGCGCCCTGGCGGTGGCGGCGGTCGCGGGGCTCGCCGCCCTCTGCTACGCCGCTGTGGCCGTGCCGTTCGCCCTGCGACCGCCCCTTCGCGAGTACACCCTCCAGGTGCTGCGCGCCGTCGGCGACCGCCTCCGGCGCGGGTCAAGTCCCGTCGGGATGGCCTAGCGTGCTTGCGCCCCTCGTTACCGCCATAGTGGCCGCCTACAACGAGGAGCGGCATATCGCCGAGTGCCTCGACTCGCTGCGCCGCCAATCCTACGCCCCCCTCGAGGTGACCGTGGCTGACGACGGCTCGAGGGACGGGACCGCCGCCGTGGTGGAGCGATTCCCGGAGGTGCGCCTGCTGCGGCGCTCGCACCAGGGGAAGGCGCCAGCGGTGAACGCCGCAGCGGCCGAAGCCCGCGGGGAGATCCTCCTCTTCCTCGATGGCGACCTCGTCTACGAGTCCGGCTACGTCGCCGCGCTCGTCGGCCCCATCGCGGCGGGGGAGGAGATCGGCACGTCCCACGCCACCGAATTCGTGGGCAACCCGGAGAACCGCTGGGCGCGTTGCCTCCAGGCACGCTCCGGGCTGCCGCCCGACCGGCGTTTGGTGCTCACGCGGCGGGAGATCGCAGAGGGCAGCATCGTCTACCGCGCGATCCGGCGCGCCGACTTTCTCCGCGTCGGCGGCTTCGACGACATCGGCTACCTCGACGACCAGACCCTCTTCCCCAAGATCGGCCGCCGTGCACGCTTCGTGCCGGAGGCAGTCTGCCGCCACTACAACCCCGAACGATTGGGCGAGGTCTTTGCCACAGGCGTATGGGCGGCACACTCCATCCTGCACCTACACGGCCCGAAGGCGCTCTTCACGTATTGCCCACCTCTCGCGCTGGTGCGCGCGCTCGGCGCCGGATTCAGCGCTCGGAGTATTGACCGGTTCGTGTACCAGTGCGTGAGCGACTGGGGGGTCTTCCGGGGTCTGCTGGCGCGCGTATGGCGGGGGCGGCGCCGGCGCCTCGCGTGACCGCCCGCCGGGCACGACAGCCTCCAGCGGGCGTCAGGGCGCAGCTACGGCTCCAATGCAACGACCCCCGGCTCTGCGAGCGGGTCCCGCTGCCCGGCGAGGGCACGGGCCCGGAGCCCCGTCTCGGCGAGC
>JBEKGT010000321.1:0-2936 GCA_050012655.1 Gemmatimonadales bacterium
ACCAGATCAACCCGCCCACCTTCGATCCGCAGTTCAATGTGCGCTCCGGAGGCGTCGTCGGCCAGCGGGTGCACCTGAACGTCGACTACGACAGCAAGCGCGAGTTCGAGGCGTCGAACAACATCCAGGTTTACTACCAGGGCATGGAGGACGAGATCCTGCGCCGGGTGGACGTCGGCAACGTGACCTTCGCGGTGCCGTCCTCGCGGTTCATCACGGCGGGCATCCCCTCCAACAACTTCGGCATCCAGGCGCAGGGCCAGATCGGAGCGCTCGACTTCACCGGCATCTTCGCGCAGCAGAAGGGCAACGTCATCCACGGCCGCACCTTCACCATCGGCAGCCAGACGGTCCAGACGCTCGACCGGGACATCGCCGACCGGGACTTCGAGCCGCTGCGGTTCTTCTTCGTGGTGGATCCCGCGACCCTGCCGGGCTTCCCGGAGCTGGACGTGCTGCAGCTGGCCGGCTCGGGCCTGCCGGCGAGTGCACAGGTGACGCAGGTGCGGGTGTACCGTCGCCGCAGCAGCCTCAACCAGACCGGGTCGGCGCAGCAGAACCTCAGCGGTATCTCCGCGGTCGCGCTCCGCCCCGACTCTCCCCAGCGCGCGGGTCCGTTCCCGTGGGAGCTGCTCAGCGAAGGGCGCGACTACTACCTCGACGCTTCCGGGCTGTGGATCGGCCTCGCCGCGCGCCTCGATCAGGACGACTACCTCGCGGTCTCCTACGTGACCGCCGCCGGCGACACCGTCGGGACCTTCCCGGGCACGGCGGCGGCGGGGCGGGTGGACACGCTCCGCCTGGTGTACGAGCCGAGGCGCGGCGCCGACGTGCCGACCTTCCGCTACGAGATGCGCAACTTCTACCGCGTGGGCGCTCAGGGCGACGTCGTGCGGGAGACGGCGGGGCTGCGGATCATCGTGGGGGAGTCCGAGCGGCCCGCGTCCGGCGCGGCCACGTTCCTCGCCCAGCTCCGCGTGGCGCAGCAGACGGACCAGACGACCTTCGACCAGCTCAACCGGCTCTTCCCCCGGACGCGGGACCCGGGCTCCGGCTCGCCCCTCAAGGACTACTTCGTCGTCTTCCCGAGCCTCCGCCCCTTCGCGGACAGCACGGCGCTGCCCGCGCAGTTCCGCAACGATTCGCTCTACCGGACGCCGACCTATCTGCTGCGCACCCAGGGCCCCACGCCGCTGTACACCCTGCGGCTGCACTACGACGCCCGAGGCGGGGACGACCGGAGCGTGCTCTCGCTCGGCGGCCTCCAGATCCGGGAAGGGAGCGAGAAGATCACGGCCGACGGGCGCCAGCTCACGCGGAACGTGGACTACACCATCAATTACGAGGTCGGGCAGGTGACCTTCACGTCGCCCGACTCGCTCTTCCAGGGCCCGACCGCGGTGACCGTCCAGTACGAGGAGCAGCCGGCGTTCAGCATCGCGCCGACCGCGATCTACGGCCTCCAGGCCCGCTACGACTTCGGCGAGCACGGTACGCTGACGGGGCTCGGGCTGCTGCAGCGCCAGCGCACGACCTTCACCCGGCCCCCCCTCGGGTTCGAGCCCTCCTCGAATTTCGTCGGCGGCGTGACGGGCAACTTCCGCTTCGCGCCCGACGGACTCACCCGCGCGCTCAACCACCTGCCGTTCGTCTCGACGGAGGTCCCCTCCCAGATCACCCTCGACGCCGAGCTGGCCACCTCGCGCCCCTCGCCCAACCAGGTGGGTGTCGCGTACGTCGAGACGTTCGAGGAGGAGGGCGGCATCTTCCTCGGCCTCGGCGAGAACCTCTGGGAGTACGGGAGCCGGCCCGCCTCGCCGCGGGGGCTCGAGGCGCACGGCATCGACGCGGTGCTCGGGTTCCAGGACCAGGACGCGGTGCCGCTCACCTGGCAGAACCTCATCGGCAACTCCACCGGGGTGGTGCAGTTCCGCACCAGCGACATCGATCCCTCCGTCGTGGTGCAGGGGACGGGTACGACGAGCGAGCCGGTGCTCTGGTTCCAGATGTACCCCGACACCGTCGGCGGCCTCCCCGACCGACAGACCGGCGCCATCCGCTGGTACGTGCCGCACACCGACGGCCCGCGCTGGCGCTCCATCACCCAGCCCCTCTCCGCGACGGGCGCGGACCTCTCCCGGATCGAGTACCTCGAGCTGTGGGTCTACGAGGACAACGACCGCACCGCGCGCGCGGCCGGCGCGACCCTCGCGCTGGACTTCGGGTCGGTGTTCGAGGACGCCGTCGATTTCCTCCCCCAGCGCTTCACCGTCTCGGCGCAGGGGGACACCGTCTTCAGCGGCCGGCGCCGCGCGGCTCCGGGGCGGCTGCAGACCGAGCGGGACACCCTCACCGGCGCGTGGAACGCCACGATCAACGACAACGGCATCCTCGGCGACGTCGCGGACAGCATCCAGAACGCGACGACCGGCACGACCGAGCACAATGCGCCGCTGTGCGAATCGGAGCTGAGCAGGGGGCTGGTGGTCTACAGCTGGGGCGACCTCCGGGAGCACTGCACCCGGCACAA
The DNA here is from genome assembly GCA_050012655.1 of Gemmatimonadales bacterium. Taxonomy (GTDB): domain Bacteria; phylum Gemmatimonadota; class Gemmatimonadetes; order Gemmatimonadales; family JACORV01; genus JADGQW01. The sequence continues at coordinate 2,531 of JBEKGT010000321.1, forward strand.
CGGCCAGGTGGACAGCGACGACCTGAACGGCGACGGGCACCTCGACACGCTCATCACCGCGACGGCGGAGTCGTACTTCCGGTACGTCTTCCCGATCGGGGACGACCGCTACTACGTCCGGGACGGCGGGGCGGTGGCCGGCTCCAACTCGGCGGTGGCGGGGCGCTGGCGCCTGTACCGCATCCCGTTCCGGAGCGACACCATCCAGGTCGGCGCGCCGAACATCCGGCTGATCCAGCACCTGCGGATGACGCTGGTGGTCCCGGGGAACGGCGCCCAGGAGCACCCCGTCTTCTTCGCCCTCGCGCGGATCAAGCTGGTCGGCGCGCCGTGGGTCAAGCGGGCCGCCACGCCGATCCCGGGGCTGGGCGGCGCGGTCGGGACCGTGCACGGCGAGGTGGTCGCG
>JBEKGT010000322.1:0-2928 GCA_050012655.1 Gemmatimonadales bacterium
GGTAGGTGCCGGCGTAGCCCGAGAGCGGGAGCGACGGGCGGCTGGTGCGATTTCGCGCGCTGTCGAGCCGCGCCTGGAACACGGCCTCGTCGAACGATGCGTCGCTGGCCTTGAACTGCCGGATGTAGTCCGCCGCAGGGGCGCCGGTGTAGAAGTCACGCAGGTACTGGGTCAGCACACCCATCGCCGACGACTCGGCGTTGGTCAGGATGACGAAGCCTGTCCGCAGCTGGGGGATGAGCATCACGCGCGTAATCATCCCGGCGAGTCCGCCGGTGTGGGTGACGATCTTGTAGCCGTGGTAGTCGAAGACGTTCCACCCGAGGGCATACATCGCGAGGTTGGAGCCGCGCGGCACGCTCAGCGTGATCCTCCCTGTCCAGAGCGCCGCCGTCTGGGGCGCCGCCCAGAGCCGGCGCGCGTCGTCCACGCGCCCCGAGTCCAACTGGAGCCGGACCCACTTCGCCATGTCGGCCACGTTCGACACAATCCCGCCGCCGGGGCCGAGGTTGTCCGCGGTGTCGAGGGGCACGACCTGCATCCGACCGTCCACGATGCTGTGGGGCGCTGCCATCTCCGCAAGGGGGGTCGCCGCCACCGAAGTGACGCTCGACGCCATCCCGAGGGGGACGAAGATGCGGTCGTGGACGAAAGCGTCCCACGTCTGGCCCGAGACCGCCTCGACCACGGCGCCAGCCACGTCGTAGAGGACGTTGTCGTAGTTGTAGGTGGCCCGGAAGCTGTTGGCGAGCGGCACCCAACGCAGCCGGCGGATGATCTCGCTGCGCGAGTAGGTCGAGTGAAGCCAGAGGAGGTCGCCCGCGCCGAGGTCGAGCCCGCTCCGGTGGACGAGGAGGTCCAGAACGGTCATCTCGCGCGTCACGTACGGATCGGACATCTGGAACCACGGCAGGACGTCCACGACGCGGTCGTTCCAGTGGAGCCGGCCCTCGGTCACGAGGCTGGCGAGCGCGCCGCTGGTGAACGCCTTGCTGTTGGACGCGATCTGGAAGAGGGTCCGCTCGGTGATCGGCTCCGGACTGCCGAGGCGGCGCACCCCGTAACCTCTCGCGAAGACGGTCTGGCCGTCCCGCACCACCGCGATCGCGGCGCCGGGGGTCTCGAACTCCTGCAGCACGCGAGCGGTGAACGCGTCCATGTCCCGCGGCACCACCGGCTGCGCCGGAGCAGCCACCGGCTGCGCTTGGGTCGCCGCGGCAGGGCGCCGCTGCGCCGAGGCGGGTGCCGCTGTCACGATCGTCGCGAAGCCCACCGCCACCACCACCGCCAGTCGCCGCATCGCCCCTCCGTCCGGGTCACCACGTATCGCCGTTCCCGCGCGCGCCTCACGCTCCACGAGTCCGCGCCGTATCTTCTCCCCGCCAAGCATCGCCCCTGGGCCGGTACCCCGCAACCGGAGGCGCCCCGCGCAACGGATCGGAGGCCCCGGTCGTAGTCCAGACGGCGGGCACTGCGCTCCGCCGGTCCCTGTCCCGCTCCGCCCATTCGGGAGGTCCCACGTGAGACGTCCGCTCTCGTTGCTCACCGCGGCGCTGCTCTGCCTGCCCGCGGTCGCCACCGCCCAGTTCCCCGGCATGCAGGGTCCTCCAGGCCCGCAGTTCACCACCGACAACGCCGTCATCCATCGCATCTACGCCCTCGGGATGGACAGCTCGCAGACCTACCCCCTGGCGCAGGTCCTCTTCGACTCCATCGGCCCACGGCTCGTAGGGAGCCCCGGCTTCCAGTCGGCCGCCGACTGGATCGTCTCGATGTACCGGACCTGGGGGATCACCGCGCGACAGGAGCGCTACGGCACCTGGACCGGCTGGCGTCGCGGCCGCTCCCAGGTGAACCTCGTGACCCCGCGCGTGCGCTCCCTCGAAGGCACGATGCTCTCGTTCAGCCCCGGCACCGGCGGCCGGCCGGTGCGCGGCGAGGTGATCGCCCTCCCCGACGTGGCCGACAGCACCGCGTTCAGGGCGTGGCTGCCGCAGGCCCGCGGCAAGTTCGTCGCCGTCTCCTTCTCGGAGCCGACCTGCCGGCCCGACAGCGCCTGGCAGTCGTTCGCCACCCCGGCGACGTGGAACAAGCTCCGTGACGACCGCTCCGCAGCGCGGACCGCGTGGGCCCAGCGCATCGCCAGGATCGGCGCCACCAGCCGCACGCTGCCCCTCCGGCTCGAAGAGGGCGGCGCGGCCGGCATCCTCACGTCCACCTGGACGGGCGGCTACGGCACGACGCGCGTCTTCAATGCCGCAACGCACCGCGCCCCGGTGTTCGATCTCTCGTGCGAGGACTACGGCCTCGTCACGCGCCTCGTGCAGCACAACGATCACCCGATGGTCGAGGCCACGGCCGAGGCGGACTTCCTCGGCGAGCAGCCGACCTTCAACGTGGTGGGTGAGATCCCCGGCACGCAGCTGCCCAACGAGTACGTGATCCTCTCGGCGCACCTCGACTCGTGGGATGCCGGCTCCGGCGCCACAGACAACGGCACCGGCACCATCACCATGATGGAGGCGATGCGCATCCTGAAGCAGGTCTACCCGAACCCGCGCCGCACCATCCTCGTCGGGCACTGGGATAGCGAGGAGCAGGGCCTCAATGGCTCCCACGCCTTCGCCGCCGACCACCCGAACATCGTGCAGGGGATGCAGGCGCTCTTCAACCAGGACAACGGGACCGGCCGCGTGATGAACATCTCGGCGGTGGGGCTCGTGAACGCGACGGGGAACCTGGCGCGGTGGCTCTCGCAGGTGCCCACCGACCTGATCCGCAACCTGCAGTTCGGGATGCCCGGGATGCCGGCCGCCGGCGGGACCGATAACGCGTCGTTCAGCTGCGCCGGCGCCCCCGCGTTCGGCATCGGCTCGAGCCCGTACGACTACTTCTCGTACACCTGGCACACGGGCCGCGACACCTTCG
>JBEKGT010000323.1:0-2925 GCA_050012655.1 Gemmatimonadales bacterium
CCTTCAGGCGCTCCTCGACCTCGAAGCACTCCGGCGCCTTGATGTCCTCGAGGTTGATGCCACCCACCGTCGGCTCGAGCATCTGGCAGAACTTGATGCACTCCTCGGGCGTCGGGGCGTTGATCTCGAGGTCGAACACGTCCACGTCCGCGAACGCCTTGAAGAGGACGCCCTTCCCCTCCATCACCGGCTTCCCCGCCAACGCGCCGATGTTGCCCAGCCCCAGCACCGCGGTGCCGTTCGACACCACGGCCACGAGGTTGCCGCGCGCCGTGTACTTGAAGACGTCCTCGGGGTTCTTCTCGATGTCGAGGCACGGCTCCGCTACGCCCGGCGTGTAGGCGAAGCCCAGATCGCGTTGGGTCTTGCAGGGCTTCGTCAGGCGGATCTCGATCTTCCCCGGACGCCCCTGAGAGTGGTAGTCGAGCGCATCTTGGCGGCGGACAGCCATGGGAACCTCGGTTGCCGCGGCCAGACCGTGTGGCCGGCCGCGCGCGGGGACCTGACGGTGGACCTGCTCCGCGCCCCCTGGCGCGGGGCCTCCCCAAGCTCGGGAGACCGGGAGTCTGCGGGGGTACGGCACCGCAATCCGCGTGCCGCCCCACGTCCCCCTCGGAATCAGGAGAGGATCCGTCTTATTTAGCGGGCGGGCCGGTGCGCGGCCAGCCCGGGGCGGTGCTCACGGCGCGAGCGGGGCGGGCTTGATGGTCGCGGTGGTGTGGTAGAGCAACTGAAGGGTGTAGCGGTCGTTCGCGCTCAGGGTCGAGCGGTGCGGCGTGGGGTACATGATGTCGGCCGCGCTGGTGCTGTGGGCCAGGATGCCGAGGGCGTGACCGAGCTCGTGGGTGGTGGTCATCCGGAAACAGCCGGCGAGCGCCACCGAGTCCTGGGCCCCGAAGGGGGCGATGTAGGACCGGACGGGGCCGTTCAGGGTCAGGGTGGAGTCGAAGGTGCCGTCGGTCCGCCCGGTGCAGGCGCCCACGGAATCGGCGCCGAGGCTGATGGCGTGGGCCGGCAGGGGAGGGAAGTCGGCGACCTCCCGCACGATGATGTCGGCGTGCGTCGAGTCGGTGGTCGTGGTGAACCACGCCTCGTCGCAGTGGAACGCGCCGACCCACGTCTGGAGGCCGGCGACGACGTTGGCGGGCGCGTCGCCCGTCGGCTCGGCGTAGACGCGCACCGGCATCCGGCCCGCGGGCCAGTGGAAGACGAGGGAAGTGTCCCCGCCGACATAGAAGCCGTAGGAGAAGGCGTTCGAGTCGAAGCAGGTGTTGGGCCGCTGGTCGTGGCACGCGGCCGCCGCGAGAAGGAGCGCGGCGGCGACGGGCGCGGCGCGGGCGGCGGCCCCGGACGTCACGCCGCGTGCCCTCCGCCCGGCTCGATGGCCGCCTCGGGGGCCCGCACCAGACGCGACACGGCGCCGGCGAGGAGCAGGATGACGCCGAAGGTGCAGACGATCACCGGCCCCGTGGGGAGGTCGTACCTGTAGGACAGGGCGAGGCCCGCGGCCGACGCGATCGCGCCGGTGGACCAGGAGATGAGGGTGAGGACGCGCGGCCGGCGCGTGAAGAGGAACGCCGTCACGGCGGGCACGACGAGGAAGCTGAAGACTACCAGGACGCCGCCGATGGGAACCGAGAAGGTGATGACGATGCCGAACGCGGCGTAGAACAGGAAGTCCCACCAGCGGATGCTCCATCCCTCCGCGTCGGCCTTCTTCGGCTCGAACGAGACGGTCTCGAACCGGTGGCGCAGGAAGTAGAGGAACACGCCGATGGCGAGGTACGCCGCGGCGAGCTTGCCGATGGTGGCCCAGGTCACCCAGAGGATGCTGCCCACCAGGATGTCCTTGATGACGTCCTCGCCCCGGGGGGCCTTGTCCGCGATGAGGAGGACGGCGGCGGAGGCCACCACGTACACGATGCCGATGATCGCCTCCTGCGGGACGCGGCCACGGCCGCGGCTGCGGGTGGCGGCGAACAGCGCGGCGCCGATCAGGGTGAAGGCGACGGCGAAGAGCTGCGCGGTGCGCGACTCGGGGTTGACGCCCACCAGTAGGCCGGTGGTCGTGCCGAGGGCCGCCATCTGCGCCAGCGAGAGGTCCACGAAGATCACCTCGCGGGCGATGACGTGGAGGCCGAGGTACGAGTGGATCGCGACCAGGATCATGCAGGCCACGAACGGCGGCAGCATCAGTTCGATCATCGGGTCCCCGCGACGGCGTAGGCGTGGGCGAGGCCGCTCACCCAGGAGTTCATCAGGTCGAAGTACGTGTGCACGCCCGGGGCGCCGTCGGTGTTCTCGGCCACGATCACGGCCGTCGCGCCGGTGCGCTGGGCGACCTCGTTGATCTCGTTGTGGTCGTAGTAGTTGGCCGCGATCAGCACGGCGATGTGCTGGTCCCGCATCAGCGCGATGATGTCCTGCACGTGGCGCGGCGTGGGCGGGATACCGGGCTTGGCCTCGACGTACTCCGCGCAGCTGATATTGAAGCGGCGGCTGAAGTACGAGTACTCCTTGTGATAGCACACCATCGGGCGGCCGCTGTAGGGCAGCAGCTGCTTCATCCAGCCCCCGAGCCGCGACAGCAGGGGCTGGCCCTGATAGTTGGTCCGCTGCAGGAAGTCGGTGAGGCGGTTGGTGCGCGCCAGGTCATAGAGCGTGGCGGGGGTCAGGATGCGCACCAGCTCGTCGCCGAACGTCGCGCGGAGGACGCGCACCTCGAAGTCGTGCTCGCGGTCGGTGAAGGCCTGCGTGTTCTCCGGCGACGCGCGAGTCAGCCCCGCCAGGATGTTGCGGGCGATGATGATCGCGTTGATGGGGTCGCCTTGGAGGTGCGGGTTGCCGTCCACATGGATGTCGCCCTGCGAGCGGCTGACCGAGGTCGGCACCTCCATCAGCGGCACGCCCTGGAACGCGGCCACG
>JBEKGT010000324.1:0-2911 GCA_050012655.1 Gemmatimonadales bacterium
CCGGCGCCTGCTCGTCGTCACGAGCGGCGTGTACCTGCTGCAGCTCACGGTCTTCACGAGCCCGTGGTTCGTGGAGACGTTCGGCTTCACCCCCGATCTGCTCGCGCGCCACCCGTGGAGCGCGCTGACTTACGCCTTCCTCCACGGCTCGTTCCTCCACCTGTTCTTCAACATGCTGGCGCTGTTCATGTTCGGGCCGCCGGTGGAGGGCCGGCTCGGCGGCGCGCGGTTCATCCGCCTCTACGTCGTCGCCGCGCTGGGCGGGGCGGCGCTGTCACTCGCCTTCGCGGGGGTCGCGCGCGGGGTCCCGATCGTCGGCGCGTCCGCAGCGGTGTTCGGAGTGATGCTCGCCTTCGTGCTCGAGTGGCCCGATGCGCCGGTGCTCGTCTTCCCGCTCCCCGTGCCGATCCGCGCGAAGTGGCTGGTCGTCTTCCTCGCGGCGCTGTCGCTCGGCGCGGGGCTCTACGGCGCACAGGACGGCGTGGCTCACTTCGCCCACCTCGGCGGGTTCGGCGCCGCCCTGCTCTACCTGCGCGGCACCTCCTTGCTGCGGCTGCCGCGGCGCCGTGCGCCCCGCAGCGAGGGGAGCCCGGTGCTCGTGCACCCGTCGGCGAAGGCGGCCCACCGCGCCGTTCCGTCCCGACCAGAGGCGCACCACGGCGCCGACGCCGCCACGCTCGCCGAGGTGGATCGCGTACTGGACAAGATCTCCGCCGGCGGCCTTGCGAGCCTCACGCCGGACGAGCACCGCTTCCTCGACGCGATGAGCCGCCGGTTCCAGCAGGAGAACTGAGAGGAACCGACGCTCGGCCTCGCGCTCGCCTTCGCGCTGCAGGCCACTCAGCCCGACACGCTCCTCGTCCGCGCGGAGTCCCTGCTCGCCGCCGGTCGCCTGCCAGCTGCACGCCGCATCGCGGAGCGCCTCGACCGCGAGCGGCCCGGGGATCCCGCGGTGCTCACCCTCCTCGGCCGCATCTGGCTGGCATGGCCGGTGTTCGGCCGCTGGCATGCCGACAGCCTCCTCTCGCGGGCCGGCGCGCTAGCCCCCAACGATCCGCAGCCGTTCTACTACCTCGGGCTGGTGGGGATCGCCCTGCGCGGCGACGACGGGGAGTGGGTCGCCAGGCGGGGCCTCGCGCGCGTGCTCGCGCTCGAGCCGCGATACCGCGACGCGTGGTCGCTCTGGCTCACGCTCTACCGCGGTCCCGCCGAGCGGCGGGAGGCGGTGGCCGCGCTCGAACGGCACGCGGGCGAGCCCGCGAGCGACCTCTGGCGCGGCCAGCTCCTGATCGAGCTCGAGGCGTACGACGACGCTCGCCGGGTGCTGGAGGCTCTCGTCGCGCGGTCCCCAGCGGACCCGGCGCCCCGGGCGCTGCTCGCCCAGTCGCTGTACGAGGTGGGCGAGGACAGTGCAGCGGCGCCGGTCTACGAGGCGGCGCTCGCACGCGCCGCGGCCGACACCGGCGGTGTCCTCTGGCGCCAGGTCCGCGCCACGGCGTCCCCCGGCGAACGGGAGACGTACGCGGCAACCGCGCCGGAGGAGCGGGGCGCGTTCTTCCGCCGCTTCTGGGCCTTCCGAAGACCGGACCTCCGCGCCTCGCTGAACGGACGCATCGGGGAGCACTTCCGGCGACTGCGCGAAGCGCGCCACGCCTACGCCCTCCAACACCCGAACTCGCGGTACTTCCACTCGACGGCCTCGCGCGCGGCGCCGCGATTCGGCTTCGGCGCCCCCGGCTGCCTGCGCGCCGCGATCGGTACCGGCTCCCGCATCGTGCTCCCGCCGACGCCGGCGGCGGTCCCGGCGAACACCGACGAGACGATGAACCTGGAGGACGGCCTCGACGACCGCGGGCGGATCTTCGTGCGCTACGGGGCACCCGACGAGCGCATCGCCTGCGAGGTCGCGAGCGAGACGTGGCGCTATCATCTTCCGGAAGGCGTGCTCCAGGTCTCTTTCACCCGCCGCACCGGCCCCGACTCGAGCGGCGACGCCCTGGTGACGCCGGTCGCGGCGGGCGAGTGGGAGACGGCGCAGTGGCTCCTCGCGACCGACCGCCCGAGCGCTCCCGCCACGCTCCGGTTCGTCTTCTGGCTGGCCACGTTCCGGGGCGCCGACCGCTGGCATACCGAACTGCTCCTCATCCCCGACTCGGTCGCCGCCACAGCGGCGCTGACCGACGCGGAGGGCCGGGACGTGGCCCGCGACTCAGTGGCGGCCGGGCCGCTGCGGCTCGCGGCCGCGCCGGGGCGCTACCTCCTGGCCATCGACGCCGCGCGCGGTGATAACGTCGGACGCTACCGCGGCGCCGTTCCGCTCGCGGCCTACACCGGCGAGTCGCTCGCCGTGTCCAGTCTCCTCGTGACCGATCGCGACGCTCCGCCCGAGCGCGCCGCGATGGTGGCCGCCTCCCCCACCGCGCTCCACCTCCCGCGGGACCGCCCGCTCCGCTTCTACGCCGAGGTGTACGGCCTCGCGGCCGTGGACGGCACATCGCGTTACGAGGTGGAATACCGCTTCGAGCCTGCGCCGCACGGCGCGAACGGCGCCGCCCCGCCCGGACGGCCCACGACCGTGCGCTTCCGGCGCGAGCAGCCCGCGCGCAGCGTGACCGTTGAGACGCTGGTCGTGGATCCCGGCCGCCTCGCGCCCGGCCGTTACCGCGTCCATCTCGAAGTGCGCGACGCCGGCCGGCGTGCCGCCAGCGCCTCGCTGGAATTCGAGATACGCTGACTCTCTTGTGGTGCGCGCGCGGCTCGCCCAAATTGGGACGGCCGCTGCGATGATCATCAACCTCGTCCCCGAGTTCCTCTCCGTCCGCGCGTCGCCGGCGCGTCTCGACGCGTACCACGACTACCTCCGCCGCCACGAGGCGGTGCTCTCCGCCTACTGGCACAACTACGTGCTCGA
>JBEKGT010000325.1:0-2908 GCA_050012655.1 Gemmatimonadales bacterium
TGCCCGCTTCCCGGCGCACGGCCGCGGCGAAGGGGACCTGGTAGCCGGGTGCGACCGGGACCTTGGCGTCCGGCACCGCGCCGCCGCTGGAGCAGTCCACGAGGTCCACACCCGCCTCCTTCAGGCCGCGGGCGAACGCGATGGACTGCGCGAGGTCCCAGCCCCCGTCCACCCAGTCGGTGGCGGAGATGCGGACGAAGACGGGGAGGGACGCGGGGAACGCCTCGCGCACCGCGCGCGCGATCGCGAGGGGGAACCGGGTGCGGTTCTCGAGGGAGCCGCCGAACTCGTCGTCGCGGCGGTTGGAGAGGGGCGAGAGGAACTGGTGGAGGAGGTAGCCGTGGGCGGCGTGGATCTCCACCACCTGGAAGCCCGCGACCGCGGCGCGCCTGGCGGCCTCGGCGTACCGCTCGACCAGCGCCTCGATCTCCTCAGGCGTGAGCGCGTGCGGCTGGGGGTGCCCGGCGGCGAAGGGGAGGGCGCTGGGCCCCACCGTCCGCCAGGCTCCCTCCGCCGCGGTGAGGGCCCTGCCGCCCAGCCAGGGGACCGACGAGGACGCCTTGCGGCCCGCGTGCCCGAGCTGGACGCCCGGCGCCGCGCCGTGCGCCGCGATGAAGGCGGTGATCCGCGCGAAGGCCCGCGCCTGCGCATCGTTCCAGAGCCCGGTGCACGCAGGGGTGATGCGCCCCTCGGGCACCACCGCGGTCTTCTCGGCGATCACCAGCGCGGCCCCGCCGACCGCCCGGCTCCCGAGGTGCACCAGGTGCCAGTCGGTGGGGACGCCGTCCTCGGCCGAGTACTGACACATCGGCGAGACGAAGATGCGGTTCCGCAGCTCGACGTCGCGCAGCCGCAGCGGTGTGAACAGATGAGGCGTCATCGGCGGTCGCTCCCTGGCGGGCGGGCTCAGGCCCGCGTCCGCCGGATCAGTGCTTCAAGATAACGGGAGCGGACCTGCTCGCTGGCCATCACGCGCTTGACGGGCGGGAGCCGGAGCACGCCGCCGAGGATCGCGGCGAGCGCCCGGTGGCTCCACAGCGCGCGGTTGTCGAAGATGAGGTCCTGCAGGGTGCCGCGCTCGATGGCCATCATGAGCACCCGGTGCGTGCCGTTCAGCGGCGTGATCACCCGCCCGGGGCGGCTCCGCAGCGCGAGGCCCTCCGTCCCGCAGGCCCTCACGCAGACGCCGCACCCGAGGCAGATGTCCGCGTTGAGCCTGGCCGCCTTCTTCCGCGGCTTGTGGGGGTCGTTCGCCGATACCAGCGTCATCGCCTCCACGGGGCAGGCGGTGACGCACTTGCCGCACCCGTTGCAGCGCTCGAGGGCGACTTCGGGGATGAAGTTGGTGGTGTGGACGGGGTGGAGGATGGCGAAGCGCCGCGCGGCGATCATCGCCTCGCAGCAGCAGCCGCAGCAGTTACAGATGAAATTCACGCGCCGCTGCACGTTCTCCCCGAACTGCACCAGCCCATGCTCCCACGCCTCGCGCAGCAGGTCCTTCCCCTCCGTGGCGTCCACCCGCCGCGCGATGCCATGCCGGGTGAGCGACGACGCGGTCGTGTTGAAGGTCATGCAGATGGCCATCGGGGCATCGCACGCGCGGCCCAGGTGCTCCATCTTGTGACGGCAGTAGCACAAGCCCACGCCCATGCACGACGCCGTTTCGATGACCTCCGTGGCGCGCTCGTAGTCGAGGACGTGCAGGGCATTCTCCTCGGAGAGCGCCGGCTCGTGGACGAACGCGCGCCCGAGCTGGGTCTCGCCGCGGGTGAACAGCTCCCGGATGAAGTCCTCCTCGACGTTCAGGTACTGGTAGAAGAGCTCGCTCAGCACCTTCTGGTCCACGTCGCTCCGCACCCGCATCATCGAGAACTCGAAGAACCCCGCCATCGGCGGCGGCAGGGTGTACCACGAGACGCCGTGGCGGTCCTCGATGTCCACCAGGATGCCCCGATCCGCCAGCGCGTCGAGCGCGCGGCGGGCCTCCGCGGTGGGCAGCTTCCAGATGCGGGCGGCGGAGCGCGCGGTGAACGGCTTGATGGGCAGTTCGGCGACGAGACCGGCCTCGCGCTCGCTGAAGAGCATCCGGAGGATGGAGAACAGCAGGTCGGACGGCGGCGCGCCCTGCGGGAAGCGGTTGAGCCGCTCGACGAGTTCCCGGTAGCCGGACCGCAGGGTGTGGTGGGCCATGGTCGCAGAGTCCCTCGCCGGGGGTGGATGCGCCGCGGCGCGACCCGTGGGCCGCGCCGTCGGCTTCGAACCGTGGTGAGGACGCCCGCCGGGACAAGAGGTGTCCCGGCGCGGGCGTGAACGGCCGTCCTACTTCAGGTGCTTGCTCACCAGCTTCGTCATCTCGAACATGCTCACGGTCGACTTCCCGTTGAAGACGGTCTTCAGCGCGGGGTCGGCGTTGATCATCCGCTTGTTCTTCTTGTCCTGCAGGCCGTTCTTCTTGATGTACGCCCACAGCTTCTTGGTGACTTCCGTGCGCGGCATCGCCTTGTCGCCGATCACCACGCCGAGGGCCGAGCTGGGCATCATGGGCTTCATGAATGCCGCGTTCGGCACGCGCTTCGTCTTCTTGGCCGCCTTCTTGGCCTTCTTCGCCTTCTTCGCCTTCTTGGCCACGTGGTCTCCTTTTGCTGGGCCGGGCGCTCTCCGCCGTCGGCCGGTGGACTCACCCCGGCGGACCCCAGTGCCGCCGGGAGCCCGTTCCCCGAGGGAAACAGGCCGCTACAACGCCTACAATCTTCAATTTTCCCTCTGAGAAAGCCATAGTCTCATAGGGGAAATCGGCTCCGGCGCCGGGGGCCTCCCCCCGGGGAAGCGCCGATTTCCCCTCCGGGAAGCCGGCCGCCGCCCCCCGGAAACGGGCCCGGCGGGCCGTGCCGGCCCGCCGGGGAATCCC
>JBEKGT010000326.1:0-2895 GCA_050012655.1 Gemmatimonadales bacterium
GTGCACCTTCTGCTACCACCGGGTCGTGCAGGGGTTGGTGCCGGCGTGCGTCGAGGTCTGCCCGACCGGCGCGCGGATCTTCGGCGAGGTGCACCGGCCGGCGAGCCCGCTCACGCGGTTCCGCCGCTTCAACGCGATCCAGGTGCTGAAGCCGCACCTCAACACCGCGCCGAAGGTCTTCTACGCCAACCTCGACGGACAGGTGCGGTAGGCCCATGCAAGGCTACATCTATCCGAACGAGTTCGAGCTGCAGTGGAGCCTGCTCATCGTCGTGTACCCGTACCTCACCGGGCTCGTGGCGGGAGCGTTCATCCTCGCCTCCCTGGCGCGGGTGTTCAACGTGAAGGAGGTGCAGCCCACCTACCGGCTCTCGCTCCTCACGGCGCTGGCCTTCCTCATCGCCGCGCCGCTGCCGCTCCTTGGCCACCTCGGCCATCCGGAGCGCGCGTACGAGATCCTGATGACCCCGAACACCCGCTCCGCGATGGCGATGTTCGGCTTCGTCTATCTGTGGTACCTGATGATGGTGCTGCTCCTCGAGATCTGGTTCGACTTCCGGAAGGACCTCGTCCTCTGGGCGCGCGGGAAGGCTGGCGCCCTCGCGTCGTTCCGCCGGCTGCTGACGCTGGGCGTGACCGATCTCTCCCCGCAGGCCCTGCGGTTCGACCGGAACGCCGGCAAGCTGATCACCATCATCGGCATCCCCTCGGCGTTCCTCCTCCACGGGTACGTGGGCTTCATCTTCGGCTCGATCAAGGCCAACCCGTGGTGGAGCAGCGTGCTGATGCCGGTGGTGTTCCTGTTCTCCGCCATCGTCTCGGGCATCGCGCTGATGCTGGTGATCTACTTCTTCACGACGATGCTACGGTCCCGGCCGGTGGACATGGCCTGTATGGACAAGCTCGGGGCGTTCCTGCTGTACGCGCTGATCGTGGACTTCTCCCTCGAGATGCTCGACTTCACCCAGCGCCTCTACGAAGCCGAGGAGTCCATCAAGATCCTGGGGCAGATGCTCTCGAGCCGCCTGGTGCTCAGCCTCATCATCCTCCAGGTGCTGATCGGCACGATCGTCCCGCTCGTCACCCTCTTCCTGGTGGCGCCGACGGTCCGCAAGCGGGGCTTCCTCAAGGTCCCCGACGAGTTCCGCCGCCTGCTGTACTTCGTGGTGGCGGTGTTCATCCAGATCGGCATCTTCAGCACCCGCTGGAACGTGGTGATCGGCGGGCAGCTCTTCTCCAAGAGCCTGCGCGGCCTCACCACCTTCAAGGTCGGGCTGCTGGGCATCGAGGGGATCCTGGTAGCGGGGGCGATCCTCCTGTTGCCGCTGGTGATCCTGTACATTCTGGTGAAGGTGGTGCCGCCGTGGCCCGATGCCGAGGCCCTGGCGGAGCCGGAGCCGACCGGCGCCGATCCGGTGCCGGCGGTGCAGCTGTCCTAGCGACCACGGCGGTCCGATGCGCTCCACGACCCTGCGCCCGCTGATTCCCGGCGGGCGGCTCCCGCACGCCTTGGCGCTTGGCCTGGCGCTGCTCCTGGCCGCCGCCCTCGCGCCGCCCGCGCGCGCCCAGGCGCGGCGGGCTGCTCCCCCCAGCCAGTGCGTCACCTGCCACGCGCGCCTCCCCGCGTCGTCGGGGGCGGGGCACGGCTTCGCGGCGTGGCGGGGATCGCCCCACGCGGCGGCGGGGATCGGGTGCGAGGCGTGCCACGGCGGGAACCCCGCCGCGACGAACCCTGCGGAGGCGCACCGCGGCGTGGTGCGCTCGGGGGACACGGCGAGCGCGGTCTTCTTCGCGCGGATCCCCGACACCTGCGGCAGGTGCCACGCCGCCGAGGCGGGGTACTTCCGCACCAGCGTGCACTACGCGCGGCTCCGGAGCGACGGCCACGGCCCGAACTGCGTGACCTGCCACGGCTCGATGGCCACCACGGTCCTCACGCCTGAGCGGGTCCTCGGCACCTGTTCGGCGTGCCACTCCGCCGGCGGCGTCGCGCCGGTCGGCAAGTCCCGGGAGGCGGCGCAGGTGCTCGCACTCGTCCGGGCAACCAACATCCTCTACGACGTGGTGTCGTCGTCGGCGGCCGTGGCGCGCGGGGCCGGCGGCGCCGCCCGGGCGCGGACCCTCATCGGCGACGCGGAGCGGCACCTCGCGGCGGCCGCCGAGGTGTGGCACAGCTTCCGCCTCGACTCCGCCGGCGCGCGGCTCGCCGCCGCTCGGGGGGACCTGGTGGGTGCGTGGGTCGCGCTGGGGCACGCGGCGCCCAGGGAGACCGGCGTCCGCACTCCCGTGCCGGGGGCGGGGCCGCGATGAGCCGCGTTCCCGACCGCTTCCCGATGGTGGCGCTGCTCGGCGGCGCGGTGCTGGGGCTGGGGCTCGCGCTCACGCTTCACGTCCCCCAGGCGCTGTGGCGCCTCGTGTCCCCCCTCGCCGCCACGCACCAGCTCGACGGCGTCGCGGCGCCGGGGGAGTACCGCTTCGAGTGGACCGACGAAGCGAGCAAGCTGTCGTTCCGGTGGAGCATCGTCGGTGACCGGCTCCTCGGTGCGGTCTCCTCCCCCGACACCGGCTGGGTCGCGGTGGCGTTCGGGGGGACTGGACCGCTGATGTACGGGGCCGACATCGCCATCGGGTGGGTGGACGCCCGCGGCGCGCACGTCGAGGACCACTACGCCAACACGCCGACGAGCCACGTGGCCGACACCACCATCGGCGGGCACTCCGACATCCTCGCGTCGGCGGGCGCGCAGACCGCGGCGGGGACCACCATCGAGTTCGAGCGGCCCCTCGCGGCGCACGACAGCACCGACCACGCCATCGAAGCCGGCCAGACCAAGCTGATGGTCGCCTCGGCCGAGTCGGACGACCCCATGGCGTACCACGTCTCGGGGCACAAGG
>JBEKGT010000327.1:0-2892 GCA_050012655.1 Gemmatimonadales bacterium
CGGGCCGAAGGCGGCGCCCTCGAGCGGGCCCAAGGCAGCGCCATCGAGCGGCCCCAAGCCGCCTCCCCCTCCACCAGCGCGCGCGGGAACGGGGGTCGATCCGCTGGGCGGCCACGTCGAATGGTACATCGCCATCGATGGCGAGCGAAGCGGGCCGTTCTCGCGCGTCGAGGTCGCGAGGCGGATCCATGCGGCCGGCCCGGGCAAGACCGTGCATGTCTGGAAAGAGGGCATGTCGGGTTGGAAGCCGCCGGACGAGGTGTCGGTCGTTGCGCGCGAGTTGAAACTGCTGCGGCCGGGCCCGCCGCCTCCGCCGCGGGAGCCGTTGCCGGCCGCGCGCGCCGCCCCGGCCTCCAAGCCGGTCGCCCCGCCGGCGAGCGCGAAGCCCGCGCCTTCGGCGCCTCCTCCGGGCGTCCGACCAGGGGTTGCCGACTTCGAGGCGGTGGAGACTACCGCCTCGGACCCGCGCGGTTTCAGCGAGAGCACGACCAAGAAATCGAAGCAATTTCGCGAGCGCGTGACCGGGTCCGCGGGCGACGAATTTGGCGAGGTGGCAAGCAAGAACTCGAAGGATGTGCACGAGGTCGTGGTCGCGTCGCCGGGCATGGGCTTCAGCGAGGTGACGACCAAGAAAGGAAAGAACCTTGGCGACCTCGAGGCGGACACACCCACCACGCCCGGCGTGGACCTTAGTGGACCCGACAAGACGCCGCCGCCCATGCGGCCGTTGCCGCCGATCGGGTCCAAGGTGACGGCGCCGGTTCCAGCCTCGCCGCGCGTTCCAGCCGTGCCGCTCCCGGCCCCAGTCGTTACGTTCGACGCTCCGGCCATGGCGCCGGTGGCGCGGCCATCTCCCTCCTTCGCAATCCCCAGCCCGCCACTGGCCGCGTCGTCCACGTCATTCGTGATGCCTGGCACTCCGCTCGCGGCGCCGTCCGCGCAGTTCGCGAGACCCGGCACCGCGTTCGCGGCGGTGCCCAGCGCACCGCCTGCGCCCTTCGCGCTTCCGGCTGCGGCGCCCGGCTCGCTGCCGCCGTCCGGCGGCCTGCCGACCCCGCTCCCCGTGAGCGTGGCCCCGTTCGAGCCCGCCATATCGTCGTCGGTGTCCGCCGACATCAAGTTGAGCCACGGCGGTATCGCTGGCCTCTTCCAGCGACAGCCAGGGCTCAAGTACGTGGTCGCCGTCCTTGCCATCGTGGCGCTGATCATCTTGCTCGGCATGGTCATCCTGCGCGGCGAGAGCCAAACGCGTTCCGAACCCGCCGCCCCGGCGGAGGCCGAGCCACCCAAAGCCGCGGAGCCCAAGCTGGCCGCCGCCGAGAGCCCCGCCCCGCCACCCGCACAGGAGAAGCCGGCGCCGGTCATATCGCCGAGCGCCCCGTCGAGCGGCAGGTCCTCCTCGGGGAAATCCGTCCACCACCGGGGCCACGCGTCCGAGCGGCCGGCCAAGGAGAAGGCGCTCGCCCCGCCCCCGCGCCTCAATGGCGCGCGCCCCAATCCGTTCGACGAGACGAAGTCCGTGTCGCAGTCGCAGATCACCGCGGTCGTGCGCAACCCGGCGAACCAGGCCGCGTTGAAGTCGTGCTATGAGCGCGCGCTCAAGATGGACAACCACCTGACCAGCGGGCGCATCGACGTGACCGTGTCGATTGGCATGTCGGGCGCGGTTCAGCGGGTGGTCATCAATGCGCCGTCGAGCTTCATCCTGGTCGAGCCGTGCATCAAGGGCGCGGTCAAGCGCTGGGTGTTCCCGGCCAGCACGGAAGAGTACGCGACGAATTTCCCGCTCATCATGCAGGGCGGAATGTAACCGGCGACGACGTCGCTAGACTTGCGCCGATGTCTCGTCCCCGCCATCCCTATGCCGCGTTCCTGGCGCAGGTGCAGAAGCCATCGCGCTACACCGGCGGCGAGTACGGCGAGCGGCCCGTCGACCCCGCGGCCGCGCGGGCGCGCGTGTGCCTAGCCTTTCCCGACGCCTACGAGATCGGCATGTCGCACTTGGGAACGAAGATCCTCTATGCGCTACTCAACCAGGCCGAGGGCATCGCGTGCGAGCGCGTGTTCGCGCCCTGGCCCGACCTGGAAAAAGAGCTGCGTGGCCGTGCGCTGCCGCTCTTGACGTTGGAAACGGGGAGCCGGCTCTCCGAATTCGGCGTTGTCGGCTTCTCGTTGCAGTACGAGCTGAACTACACCTCGGTCCTCAACATTCTCGATCTGGGCGGGATTGCCCTGCGGGCCGCCGCGAGAAACGACGGCGACCCGCTGGTGCTGGCCGGCGGCCCGGTGGCCACGCACCCCGAGCCGCTGGCACCGTTCATCGACGCCTTCTTCATCGGCGAGGCCGAGGAGCTGTTGCCGTCGCTGTGCCTGGAGGCGGCCGCGCTTCGCCGCGCAAAGCTGCCGCGGCTGGAGGTGCTGGCTCGGCTGGCGAGCCACAATCCGCTCTACGTGCCGGCGCTGTACGCGACCCGCCGCGATCCCACGACCGGTTTCACGGTGGTTGGCGATCCCCTGGATGTCCGCGCGCCCACCCGCGTCTGCCGCGTCTGGGTCAAGGACATCAATCGCTTCCCCTTCCCCGACGACTCGCCACTGCCGCACAGCGAGGCCGTTTTCGACCGCATGGCGGTGGAGATCGCGCGCGGCTGCACCGAGGGCTGCCGCTTCTGTCAGGCGGGCATCATCTACCGGCCGGTGCGCGAGCGCGACCCGGTCGCGGTCATCGACGCACTCGTGGGCGGAATACGCAAGGGCGGCTACGACGCGACTTCGCTGGCGTCGCTCTCGCCGGCCGACTACTCGTGCGTGACGCCGCTGGTCCGCCGGGCCATGGCCCGGCTGCGCGACGACAAGGTGTCGCTCTCGGTGTCGTCGCTGCGTGCCTACGGC
>JBEKGT010000328.1:0-2878 GCA_050012655.1 Gemmatimonadales bacterium
CCGACAGCTACCGCCTCTTCCTCGCCCTGCTGCACGGCGACAAGCCGGTGGTCACTGGCGCCTTCACCATCGACGCCTTCGCGGTGATGCGCGACCTCCAGATCGCCGTCCGCGGCTCAGCCGAGGCGCTGCGCGAGAAGCCCCTCACCATCTTCTCCTGCTGCCCCACCGCGCCCCTCAAGTGGAGCGACGTGACGTCGCAGAACGTGGTGGACTGCGCCCGCGCGGGCATCCCGGTCGAGTACATCTCGATGCCGCTGACGGGATTCGTCGCGCCGGTCACCGTGGTGGGCGCCCTGGTGCAGCACACCGCCGAGACGCTGAGCGGCGTCGCCATCAGCCAGCTGGCATGCCCCGGCGCGCCGGCGCTCTGGGGCGGATCCCCCGCGAGCTTCGACATCCGCTACGAGACGACGCCGATGGGCGCGATGGAGACGATGCTCATCGACTGCGGGGCGAACGAGATCGGCAAGGCCCTCGGGCTGCCGACGCAGGCGTACATGGGGCTGAGCGACGCCAAGCTCCTCGACGCGCAGGCGGGCCTCGAGACCGGGATGGGCGCGCTGCTCGCGGCCCTCTCGGGCGTCAACAGCGTGTCGGGCCCCGGGATGCTCGACTTCGAGTCGTCCTTCAGCCTCGAGAAGCTGGTGCTCGACAACGAGATCTGCGGGCTCGCGCTGCGGGCCGCGCGCGGCATCGAGCCGCGGGACGACTTCCCGGCGGTCCCGCGCTTCCAGGAGCTGCTGCGCGAGGGGCATCTCCTCATCGCCGACCACACGCGCAAGCACCTCAAGGCCGAGCACTACTTCCCCGGCGTGACCATCGACCGTGCCAACCGCTCCCGTTGGCAGGTGGAGGGGAGCCGCACCCTCGGCGAGCGCGCCCATGCCGAGGTGGAGCGGCTGATCGCCGCGTGGAAGCCGCCGGCGCTCGCCGCCGACGTCCGCTCCGAGCTGACGCTTCTGATGCGCGCGGAAGCGAAGCGGTTCGGGATGGACGCGCTCCCCCACGAGGGCCGGTGAGCGACGTCTTCACCCTCGCGCCGGAGGACGTCTCCCCCGACCGGAACGCGGTGCTGGCGCAGCTCGGCATCCCCGAGGGGACCGAGCTGAGCGACCGCATCGAGCGGCTCTACGAGCACGCGATCGGCGTGCTCGCCGTGACCGTCGCGCCCGCGGGCGTGATCGCGGAGCTCCCCGGCGACGGCTTCGCCGACGTGTACCGGGGCGAGGGGAAGAACGCTCCGGAGACGCCGCTGGCGCGCATCGCGCCGCGCGCCGAGCACCTCGCGCTCTTCGCCGTCACCCTCGGAGCGCCGCTGAGCAAGGCCGTGGCGGAGTGCTTCGCCGGCGCCGATTTCGCGCTGGGGTACACGCTCGACGCGATGGCATCGGTCGCGGCGGACGCCGCCGCGGTCCTGGCGGAGCGGCGGTTCGCCGCCGCGCTCCGGGGCCGCGGCTGGGCCACACCCGACGGTGCGGTGCTCCGCTACAGCCCAGGCTACTGCGGCTGGGACATCACGGGGCAGCGGCGGCTCTTCGCCGCGCTCCGGCCCGCGCCTATCGGTCTCACGCTGACCGACAGCTGCCTCATGCAGCCCCTCAAGTCCGTGTCGGGGGTGCTGGTCGCGGGCCCACGGGCCATCCACCGCTTCCCTCCCACCTACGACTTCTGCGCGCGCTGCGTGGAGCGCACCTGCCGCGACCGGCTGGCCGCGCTCGTCGCCGGCGCGTCGCAGTGATCCCGGAGAACGCGTCCATGTCCCACCTCACCGATCTCGCCGACGCCGTCATCCGCGGCGACCACGCGCAAGCCGGCGCGCTCACCCGCGAGGCCATCCGCCGGGAGCTGGACCCGAAGACGATACTCGACGACGGCCTCATCGCCGGCATGACGGTGGTCGGCGACCGGTTCCGCGTCCACGAGATCTTCCTCCCCGACGTGCTCCTGGCGGCGAAGGCGATGTACGCGGGGATGGACGAGCTGCGGCCGCTGCTGATCCGTGACGGCGTCCCCTCCCTCGGCAAGGTGGTGATCGGCTCGGTGAAGGGCGACCTGCACGACATCGGCAAGAATCTCGTCGGCATCATGCTCAAGGGCGCCGGCTTCGACGTGATCGACCTCGGGCACGACGTGGCCCCCGAGGCGATGGTCCGGACCGCGAAGGAGCACGGCGCCGCGGTGATCGGGATGTCCGCGCTCCTCACGACCACGATGCCGGTGATGGGCGAGGTCGTGGCGCGGCTCAAGGCCGAGGGTCTGGGCGGCACCGTGCGCACCGTGGTGGGTGGCGCACCGGTGAGCGAGGCGTTCGCGCGGGAGATCGGCGCCGATGCCTACGGCTTCGACGCGGGGAACGCGGTGGACGTGGTGAAGGCCCTCGTCGGCCGGCGCTGAGGTGCGGCCCCTCCGCGAGCGGCTCGCGGCCGGCGACGCGTTGGTCGGCGATGGGGCGATGGGCACGATGCTCTTCGAGCGCGGCCTTCCCCCCGGCGAGCCTCCGGAGACGGTCACCCTCGCGCGGCCCGCGGTGCTGGAGGAGATCGCCCGCCTCTACCTCGAGGCCGGCGCCGACCTCCTCGAGACCAACACCTTCGGCGCATCCCCCCTCAAGCTCGCGCTCCACGGCCTCGAGGCCGAGACGGAGGCGGTGAACCGTGAGGCGGTGCGCGCGGTGCGCCGCGTGGCGGAGGGGCGCGCCTACGTCGTCGCTTCGTGCGGCCCGAGCGGCCGGCTGCTCGAGCCCTACGGCGACGTCGCCGAGGCCGCCATGCTGGCGAGCTTCCGTCGCCAGATGGACGCGCTCGCCGGGGCGGGAGTGGATGCCGTCTGCGTCGAGACGATGACCGACCTGCGCGAGGCGGCGCTCGCCGTCCGC
>JBEKGT010000329.1:0-2872 GCA_050012655.1 Gemmatimonadales bacterium
CACGCAGGACGAGCTCGCCGGCCATCACCAGCGATTCCTTGTTGGCGAGCGCCACCCGCTTCCCCGCCTGGAGCGCCGCGATCGTCGCCTCGAGCCCCGCCGCGCCGACGATGCCGTTCAGCACGACGTCCACGTCGGGCCGGGTGGCCGCCTCGACGAGGCTCTCCTTCCCGTCCGCCCAGTCGTCCCGGCCGTGCCCGCCCCCCACCAGTGAGACGAACGTCGGGTAGAACGCGGCCGCCTGCGCGGCGAGCTGGTCCTTACGGCCGTACGCCGTCAGGGCCGCGACCCGGAACCGGTCGCGGTGGCGCGCGAGCACCCGGAGCGCGCTCGTCCCGATGGAACCAGTGGAGCCGAGGATGGCCACGCCCGTCATCAGACGACCCCGAAGAGACGGTAGAGGCCCGCCGTCGCCGGAAGGACGAAGTACAGGGAGTCGAGGCGGTCGAGCACGCCCCCGTGCCCCGGGATGAGGGTCGAGCTGTCCTTGAGCCCCACCTCGCGCTTGAACACCGACTCCGAAACATCCCCGACCTGGCCCACCACGCTGATCACGGCCCCCATCGCCAGCGCCGCCGCGATGCCGACCGGCCTGCCTGCCGGCGCCAGGATCCAGTGCGCGTACGCCACCGCGACGAGGAGTGTGCAGACGAGCCCGGCGACCGCCCCGGCCCACGTCTTCCGTGGCGAGAGAGTCGGCGCGAGCTTCGGGCCGCCGATGGCGGTCCCGCCGGCGTACGCCGCCGTGTCGCCGGCCCAGGTGAGGACGAGCGGGAAGAGGAGGAGCGCCGCGCCCGGGAACGACGAAGGTCCCACGCCCGCGGGGTGCCGCAGGACGATGGCGAAGGCGGGCAGGCCGCCGGCGTAGAGCGCGCCGAAGACGGTGACCCCCACAGCCGCCAGCGGCTTGTGGGTGGGCCCGCGGCGCCACGCGGCGAGCGCCACGACGGCGATGAGCCAGAGCGCGCCGACGTAGATCGCCGGCTCGGCGAAGCGCACCTCGCTCCCCTTGGCCCAGTAGGTCGCGAGCGGCACCACGAACGCCGCCACCATCCCGGCGCCGCGGAGGGCCTCCACCTCCAAGCGCGCACCGAAGTCGTACACCTCCTTCGCGCCGAGGAGACCCGCGAGCGCGAGGAGGAGGGCGAGGGGCCAGCCGCCGAGGTAGATGAGCGCGGCGGCCGTGGGGATGGCCACCGCCGAGAACGCCAGGCGATGCGCGAAATTGCCCGCCATCACGCCGTGACGCGGCCGAACCGGCGTTCGCGTCCCTGGAAGGCGATGACCGCCTCGTAGAGGTGGCGGCGCGTGAAGTCGGGCCAGAGCACCGGGGAGATGAACAGCTCGGTGTACGCGATCTGCCAGAGGAGGAAGTTCGAGACCCGCAGCTCCCCCGAGGTGCGCACCAGCAGGTCCGGGTCGGGGAGGCCGGCGGTGTACAGGCGCAGCGCGAGGGCGTCCTCGTCCACGTCCTCGAGGGCGATCCGTCCCTGCACCACGTCCTCGGCGAGCCGCCGCGCGGCTCGGGCGATCTCGGCGCGGCTCGAGTACGAGATGGCGAGGTTGAGGAGGAGCCTGGTACCGCCGCGCGTCGCGTCGATGAGGCGGTCGAGCGCCTCGCGCGCGGTGGGCTGGAGGCGCGTAAGGTCACCGAGGGCGTGCACCTCGACCCCGTTGCCGCGCAGCTCCTCCGTCTCGCGCGCGATGTACTCCTCGAGGAGGCCCATCAGCGCGCCGATCTCGGCGCGGGGGCGGTTCCAGTTCTCCTCGGAGAAGGCGAAGAGCGTGAGGACCCCGACGCCCGCCTCGATGGCCGCCTCGACGGTCTCGCGCACCGCCTGCATCCCGGCGCGGTGGCCGAGGGGGCGCGGCAGGTGGCGCTCCCGGGCCCAACGGCCGTTGCCATCCATGATGATGGCCACGTGCCGCGGCACCGGTCCGCCGGCGCGGACGCGTTCGAGGAGGTCGCCGGCGTCCGTCGTCACACCTCCATGATCTCCTTCTCCTTCGCCGCGACCAGCTCGTCCACGTGCTTGATGCGCTCGTCGGTGAGCTTCTGGAGGTCGTGGTCGGTGCGGTGGGTGTCGTCCTCGGAGACGTGCTCGATCTTCTTGAGCGCCTCCTTGGCCTCGTGGCGCGCGTGCCGGATGGCGACGCGGCACTCCTCGGCCATCTTGTGGACGACCTTCACGAACTCGCGGCGCCGCTCCTCCGTGAGGGGGGGCAGCGGCACGCGGATCATCCCGCCCTGCGTGACCGGGTTGAGCCCCAGGTCGGACTCGCGGATCCCCTTCTCGATCGCCTGGACGAGGGACTTGTCCCAGGGGGTGACCGTGAGGAGCCGCGGCTCGGGCGCCGCGACGGAGGCGGTCTGGTTCAGCGGCAACTCCTGGCCGTACGCCTTGACGCGCACGAGGTCGAGGAGCGACGTGGTGGCCTTGCCGCTGCGGATGGTCGAGAACTCGTGTCGCGAGCCCTCGATGGCCTTGTCCATGTGGGCGCGGGCCTGCCGCAGCAGGTCGCCCAGGGGGTCCTTGTTGGTCGTCATCGCACGATGGAGCCGAGCCGTTCGCCCTGCAGAACGCGGGCGACCGCCCCCGGCGTGTTGATGTTGAACACCAGGATCGGGAGCCTGTTGTCCTTGCACAGCCCGAAGGCGTTGGCGTCCATGACACCGAGCCCGCGCACCATGGCGTCGTGGTACGAGACCTCGGGGATGAACACCGCCGCCGGGTCCTTCTTCGGATCGGCGCTGAAGATGCCGTCCACGTTGGTGGCCTTCAGGATCGCCTGCGCCTCGATCTCGAGGGCCCGCAGCACCGCCGCCGTGTCGGTGGAGAAATACGGGTTGCCGGTGCCGCCCGCGAGGATG
>JBEKGT010000330.1:0-2866 GCA_050012655.1 Gemmatimonadales bacterium
CTACGTCTACTTCACGTACGGCATGCACTGGTGCGCCAACGTGGTCACGGAGCGCGAGGGGTTTCCCGCCGCCGTCCTGCTGCGCGCGGGCGAGCCGCTCGAGGGCCTGGAGGCAATGCGACGCCGCCGGTGCCGTGACCGGGACACCGACCTCGCCTCCGGTCCCGCGAAGCTCGCGCAGGCCCTGGGGATCTCCCGCAACCATGACGGGCACGTCCTCGCCCGCGCGCCGCTGTGGATTGCGGACGGGCCGCCGGTGCCCGCGCACCGGAGGGCCACCGCGGTGCGCATCGGCGTGCGGCTCGGCGCGGACCGCCTTCTCCGCTACTACGAGCGCGGCAACCCGCACGTGAGCGCACCGCACGACTGACGGTGCCCCGCCGCGCCGCCGGCGCGGCGGCCTGGATGCAGCGAGGCGGGCCGGTCAGCGCGACCGGCCCGCCTCGTCGTCTCTCGTCCCGCCGGCCGGCTAGCGGTGCGGCGCGGGTGCGGCCTCGGGCCTCTCGGCCTGCGCGGCGCCGTACAGGATGGCGTTGGTGAGCAGCTTGAAGGTGCCGGTCGTCTGGGCGCGGTGCTGGGGGCTGAAGCCGAAGAGGATCGTGGTGCCCCGTCCGACGGGTCCTTCGACGAGCGCCGCCTTCCCCGCCAGCAGTTCACCCCCCTGCACGAACCCCGACAGCAGCGGATTCCCCTCAGGCGGGAAGGACACGACGGCGTGCCCCCCGGCCGCCGCGTCGAGCACGGGGCTCGCTTCGAGGAAGATCGCCGCGAGCGAGTCCATCCCGGACGCGAGCGGGTGCGCGCGATCCACGCGCACTGCGAAGATCGAACCCGGCGCCGAGAAGCGCGTCGCGTCCGTCGCGCCGCGGCCCGCGCGTCCCCCGAGCGCGACGGCGGCCGGCGCGCCCAGGTCCTCGATGGCGAAGACCGACGCCTGATCGAGGGCGATCACCGTGCCCCCCGCTTGCAGGAAGGCACGGAGCGACTCCACGCCCGCCGTGCCCAGGCCGCCGGTGTACTCCGGGGGCACACTGCCCGCCGGCCGGCCGCTGCGGATCTGCGCAGCGCCCTCCGACGGGAGGATGAGGACGTCGAAGCGCGAGCGAAGCCCGCCGGCCCGCATCGCGCTGTCGGTGACGGACGTGTATGGCACGCCGAGCCGCTCGAGCACCCAGCGGGTCCATCCTTCGTCCATCGACGCGTTCCACGACCGGTAGAGGCCGACGCGCGGCACGCGCCGCACCGCGGCGGCGCCGGGCGCCGCGGGGAGCCGGGGCACCGCCGCCGCGTCGAAGCCCAGCTCCGCGGCGGCGCGCTCGAGCACCGCGCGGCCACCGCGCACCACCACGGTCCCGGCCGGCCACGCGCGGCCGGCGGCCTCGAAGGGCGCCGGGGCGAACTCGGCCGAGGCGCCGGCGGCGAGGGCACGCCAGACCGCAGTGGCTTCGCCGTTGGAGCGGTTGGCGAGGAGGACGACGTCGCCCGCTCCCGCGATCCGCCCCGGCGTCACCGCCACCGAGTCCAGGCGCTCGAGGTCGGCAGCGACGGCGGTGCGCGCCGAGTCCACCGCTATGGCCATCGTGAGCGGCAGCGTCCACCCCGTGACGTCGTAGGGCGGGATGAGCGGCCCACCCGGATACTGCCGGCGCTCGGGGTACACCTGCAGGTCGAACAGGTCCTTCACGTGCGCGCGGAACGGCTGGTCGAGCGGGATGACCAGCGTCCCGGCGGGATACACGCGGCCGTCGGAGGTGAATGCCGCCCGTGCCCGGAAGATCTCGATGCCGCTCAGGAGGAGGAGGTTGGCGAGCTGAGCCCGCGCGCCCTCGTCACGCTGGTCGGGCCGGATGAGATACGCGCGCGGCGGCTCGGTGCGCCCCGCCTCGACCGCGCGCCGCCCGACTCGCACGAATCGCTGCACGAACTCCGCGCGCTCGTGGGCCGCGAGCCGCACCAGCCCCAGCGACGCCGCGAGCTCGTAGTCCACGATGTCGCGCAGGCGCCACCAGCCGGTGGCCCACGGCAGCGGGTAGTTCACGCCGCGCGCCGGCTGGCGGACCTCGGCCGGGCGCAGCAGCGCCGGCGAGGCGATCCGCGCGCTCGCCGCCTCCGAGAGGATCCCGATCATGTTGTGGCGTGTGGGCACCGAGCGGTTGCCGCCGTGCCACCACAGGTCGAACCGCGCCTGGTGCTCCACGCCGGTGAAGCCCGCGTCGGTCACTGCTGTGGCCATCGCGGTCCCGACGTGGTTGATCGCCTCGACGAGGATCCCGTCGAGGTTCGGGTCCACCGGGTCGTCGAACGGCGGGAGGAAGAGGCGCGAGCCGTTCCCGCCCATCTGGTGCACGTCGTACACCACCTCGGGGAACCACATCCGGTAGAGGACGCGCGTGAGGAGCCGCGTCTCCGCCTGGGTCAGCATGAACCAGTCGCGGTTGTCGTCGTGGCCGACGTACGGGTGCCACAGCCACGGCGGCGACGAACCGTCGTACGGCGTGCCCTTCGTGCGCCGGTACCAGTCCCCGACGATGTCGATCCCGTCGGGGTTGGCGGAGGGCACGAGCAGCACCACCACGTCCCGTAGGGCGACGCCCAGCGCCGAGTCGGTGGCGAGCCGCCACGCCAGCTCCAGCGCCATCTGGCTCGCGGCGATCTCGGTGGAGTGGATCGAGCAGGAGATCAGGACCACGGCGGGCTGCGCCGCGACCAGCCGCGCCTCGGCGTCCGCATCGAGGCTGCGCGGGTCCGCGAGCCGGCGCTGCGCCGCCATCAACTCCGCGCGCCGCGCGAGGTTCGCCGGGTCGGAGATGGTGACCATGAGGTACGGCCGCCCCTGCGTGGTCGGGCCGAGGGTGTCGAGCCGCAC
>JBEKGT010000331.1:0-2860 GCA_050012655.1 Gemmatimonadales bacterium
AGGTCGAGGCGGCGGTGCAGCCGTACACCCTCGAGCGCACCGCGGCGATCACCGGCGTCCCGGCGCGCCTCATCGCCCGGGCGGCGGAGCTGTACGCGAAGGGGCCGCGCACCTCGACGCTGTGGGCGATGGGGCTCACCCAGCACGACACCGGCACCGACATCGTCAGCGCCCTCCTCAACCTCATCCTCGCGACCGGGATGATCGGGCGGTGGGGGGCGACGATGCTCCCCATCCGCGGCCAGAACAACGTGCAGGGGGCGTCGGACGTTGGCGGGATCCCGATGTTCTACACCGATTACCAGTCGGTCGCCGACCCGGCGGCGCGCGCGCGGTTCGCCGCCGCGTGGCACGTGCCGGAGGAGTCGCTCTCCCTCCGGCCCGGCCTCAAGGTGACGGAGATCGTCTCCAAGCACTCGCCGGTGAAGGGGATGTACATCTTCGGCGAGAACCCGGTCATCTCCGACCCCGACGTCGCCCACGCCGAGCACTGGTTCCGCGGGCTCGAGTTCCTCGCCGTCCACGACCTCTTCCTGACCGACACGGCGCGCTACGCCGACGTGGTCCTCCCCGGCTCCTCGTTCGCCGAGAAGGACGGCACCTTCGTGAACACCGAGCGGCGCATCCAGCGGGTCCGGAAGGCGTGCGACCCGCCGGGCCAGGCGCGCGCCGACCTCGACGTCCTGGTCGAGCTTTCCGGCCGCATCGGGCTCCCCGCGCCGTTCCGCGACGCGGCGCACGTGATGGAGGAGATCGCCCGGGTGACGCCGTCGTGGGCCGGCGTGACCTACCCGCGCCTCGACTTCGCCGGCCTGCAGTACCCGGTGGACGACGCCGCGCACCCCGGCACGCCCTTCCTCTTCGCCGACCGCTTCCCCACCGCGGACGGTCGCGCCACCCTCACGGCGGTGCGCTACCTGCCCCCCTCGGAGCTCCCCGACGAGGAGTACCCGTTCGTGATGGGCACCGGGCGGCAGATGGTGCATTGGCACACCGGCACGATGACCCGGCGCTCGAAGGGCCTCGACGCCCGCGAGCCGGTGCCGACGGTCGAGATCCACCCTTCCGACGCGCGCCGCCTCGGCGTGAAGGACGGCGACGCGGTGGTCGTGATCTCGCGCCGCAACGCCATCCGGATCGCCGCGCGGATCAGCGACCGGGTGGCGCGGCACCAGGTGTTCGTGCCGTTCCACTTCCGGGAGGCGGCCGCCAACCTCCTCACCAACCCCTCGCTCGACCCGTACGCCAAGATCCCGTCGTTCAAGATCTGCGCGGTGCGGCTCGAGAAAGCGGATTGACGATGGACCTGGGTCTCACGGGACGCGTCGCACTCGTGGCCGGCTCCTCCGGGGGCCTCGGCTTCGCCACTGCGCTCCGGCTCGCGCAGGAGGGCGCGCACGTGGCCGTCAACGGCCGCGACAGCGCGCGCTGCGAGGCCGCGGCGGCGGCGGTCCGCGCCGCCGCCCCCGCCGTCACGGTGCTCGCCTGCCCCGCCGACGTCGCCCAGCCGGCCGCCGCCGCGGCACTCGTGCAACAGGTGGTCGAACGCCTCGGCCGACTCGACGTCCTGGTCTGCAACGCCGGCGGCCCCCCACCCACGACGTTCGCCACCGCTGCCGAGGACGCTTTCCAGCAGGGCCTCGACCTGAACCTGCTCTCCACCGTCCACCTCTGCCGCGCCGCCGTGCCGGCGATGCGGGAGCGGCGGTGGGGGCGCATCGTCTGCATCACCTCGATTGCCGCCAAGCAGCCCCTCCCGGGCCTCATCGTCTCCTCGATGGCCCGCGCCGGCGTCCACGGCTTCGCCAAGGCCCTCTCCGACGAGGTCGGCCGGGACGGCGTCCTGGTGACGGTCGTCGCCCCGGGGTACATGCGCACCGGGCGCGTCACCTCTCTGCTCGAGGAACGGTCCCGCCGCGAGGGCCGCCCGCAGGAAGCCATCCAGGACGAAATGGTCGCGAACGTCCCCGTCGGGAGGATCGGCGAGCCGGACGAACTGGCTTCGGCGATCGCCTTCCTCGCCTCGGAGCGTGCCTCCTACATTACGGGCACCGTCCTTGCGGTGGACGGCGGCTACCTGCGCGCGATCGGATGACGGCCGGCGCGGACGCGGCGCGGTGCCCACGGCGCCGCCACGACGTGGACCGACACGGGGCCCGACGATGACGAACGACCTCACCGCCCGGCTGCAGGCGGAACTCGACCAGTTCAAGAAGGACGGCGTCTACAAGCGCCTCAACTACCTCGACGGCATGCAGAGCGCCCGGACGCGGATGGAGGGGCGCGGCGACGTCGTGATCCTCTCCTCCAACAACTACGTCGGCCTGTGCGACGTGCCCGAGGTGATCGCCGCGGGGAAGGCGGCGCTCGATCGGTTCGGTGCGGGGACGGGGTCGGTCCGCTTCATCTGCGGGACCTTCACCATCCACCGCGAGATCGAGCAGGTGCTGGCGAAGTTCGTGGGCACGGAAGCGTCGCTGACCTACGTCTCGTGCTGGAACGCGAACGAGGGGCTGGCGCCGACGCTGATGGGCGAGCAGGACGCGGTGATCTCCGACCGCCTGAACCACGCGTCCATCATCGACGAGGTGCGGCTGGCGAAGGTCATCACGAAGTGCCAGACGGCGGTGTACGAGCACTCGGACATGGCCGACCTGAAGGCGAAGCTGGAGGCGTTCAAGGGGTGCCGGCACAAGCTGGTGATCACCGACGGCGTCTTCTCGATGGAGGGGGACGTCGCCAAGCTGGCCGACATCGTGGCGCTGGCGCGGCAGTACGGCGCGACGCTCGCCGTGGACGATTCGCACGCCACGGGGGTGATGGGGAAGACGGGCCGGGGCACGCCGGAGCACTGCGGGGT
>JBEKGT010000332.1:0-2857 GCA_050012655.1 Gemmatimonadales bacterium
GATGTGCCACCAGAGGGACTTCTGCGCGTCGTGCCACGTCAACGCCAGGAACATCCCGGCCATTCAGGCCATCCCCGCCAGCGCCGAGGCGGCCGCGCAGTACCGCGGCCGGCGCTGGACGTACCCGAAGCCGCCGACGCACCGCGCTGCGGGGTGGGTCTCGACCCACGGCGCGACCGCGCGCGCGACGCCGAACACCTGCGCGACCTGCCACAGCCGCGAGTAGTGCACGACCTGCCACCGCCTCGAGGAGCGCCTCCTCCCGATCGCCGAGCTGCCCCGCGCGGTGCGCGGCGGTCCGCGCGGCGTGGACCTCGCGGGCCTCAGGCCCCCGAGCCACACCCCCACGTGGCCCCGCGAGCACCGGCTGGCGGCCGCGGCGGGCGCCGACGCCACCTGCCGCACCTGTCACACGCAGTCGTTCTGCTCCAGCTGCCACGACGCGGCCCGGACGCCCACGTTCCATCAGACGGACTACGTCCAGCGGCACGCGGCCGACGCGTTCAACCGCGAGAGCGACTGCGCTTCGTGCCACCAGGCGCAGGCGTTCTGCGTGCAGTGCCACCGGTCCGTCGGCGCGGCGCAGACCGGCGGCACCGCCGCGGCGTTCCACGACCGCTCGCCGGACTGGAGCCTCACCCACGGCCGCGTGGCGCGGCGGAGCATCGAGGTGTGCGCCAGCTGCCACCGGCAGAACGACTGCCTGAAGTGCCATTCCGCGAGCGGCTACGCGCGGGTGAACCCTCATCCCGCGGGTCTGGACCTCGCTCGGATGCAGTCGAAGAACCAGGGGACGTGCCGGATCTGCCACACCGCCGGCATCCCGACGCAACCCTAGCGGTTTGGCGCACCCGTTGATTACGCGGTCCTGCCCGGGCACCTTTCTGGACATCGTGCCTGACAGGACCGCGTCCGTTTCCGACCCCGCGCTCGTCGCGGCGATCATCGACTTGTCCGCCGACGCCATCCTGACCGTCGGCGGCGACGAGCGCATCCTGTCGTGGAACAAGGGCGCGGAGCGGATGTTCGGCTGGACCGCCGACGAGGCGGTGGGCGAGCAGTTCGCGATGCTCCTGCCGGAGGAGGAGCTGGCGCGCGGCGAGATGGAGTGGATCCACCGCACCACCGCCGCCGAAGGCGCGATCCGCAACTACGAGACCCGCCGCAAGACGAAGGACGGCCGGGTCATCGACGTGGAGCTCACCCGGACCGCCGTCTACGACGACGCCGGGCGACTGGTCGGCTTCTCCGCGATCGTCCGCAACATCTCCGACCGCAAGCGGCTCGAACGGCAGTTGCTGACCGCCGAGCGGCTGGCGACGGCCGGCCAGGTCGCGGCGGGAGTGGCCCACGAGATCGGGGCCCCGCTCACCGCCATCGCGGTGGCCGTGGACCACATGATGAAAGTGCGCTGCAACGTCTGCGTCGGTGCCGACGAGATGCAGGTGCTCCTCTCGCAGACCGACCGGATCGCCAAGCTCGCTCGCCAGCTCGTGAACCTCGCCAAGCCGATCGGGGTGCGCTTCGCCCCGGTGGCGCTCAACGCGGTGGTCGAGCAGGCGGCGGGGCTCGTCCAGACCCAGCTCAACCGGAACCGCATCACCCTCGTCCAGGAGCTCGCCCCCGACCTTCCGCTCCTCAACGCCGACGAGGCCCAGCTCCAGCAGGTGATCATCAACCTCCTCTTCAACGCCCAGCGCGCGGTCGGCGAGGGCGGCGGCCGCGTCACCCTGACGACGCGGCGCGCCGACGCCGACGCCGTCGAGGTGGAGGTCGCCGACGACGGCCCCGGCATCGCGGGGACCGACCTCGCGCATCTGTTCACCCCCTTCTTCTCGCGCACCGGCGGCACCGGCCTCGGCCTCGCCCTGGCCGCCCAGACCGTAAAGGCGCACGGCGGCGCCATCGAGGCAGCCAACAACAAGGGCCGCGGCGCCTCCTTCACCGTCCGCCTCCCGATCCCGCAGTGACCGAACCCGAGATCCCCGAGCAGGCCCCGCCGCGCCGCGTCCTCGTGGTCGAGGACGACAGCGTCGTGCTCGGCCTCTTGGTCAAGATCCTGACGGAGGCCGGCTACCAGGTGACCGGCGTCCCCACGGGCGAGGCGGCCCTCGGCGAGCTGGACAAACAGCTCTTCGACGCCGTGCTCCTCGACCTCAACCTCCCCGGTGTGCAGGGGATGGACGTGCTCTCCGTCGGCCCGACGCTCCAGACCGACACGCCGTTCATCGTGATGACCGCCTTCGGGTCGGTGGACACCGCGGTCGAGGCGATGAAGCGCGGCGCGTTCGACTACGTGAGCAAGCCGTTCCGCACCGAGGAGCTGCTCCTCACGCTGCGGCGCGCCCACGAGGAGGCGGAACTCCGCCGCGAGGTGGCGCGGCTGCGCCGGCACGTGAAGGAGGTCGGGGCCGCCCCCGAGATGGTGGGGCGCAGCGCCGCGATGGAGCGGGTGCGGGACCTCATCGCCCGGGTGGCGCCGAGCCGCGCCACCGTCCTCATCACCGGCGACACCGGCACCGGCAAGGAGCTGGTCGCGCGGTCCATCCACGCCCTCTCCGGCCGCGCCGAGAAGTCGTTCGTCGGCGTGAACTGCTCGGCCATCCCCGAGACGCTCCTCGAATCGGAACTGTTCGGGCACGTGAAGGGCGCCTTCACCGGCGCTATCACGAACAAGCGCGGCCTCATGGAGGAGGCGTCCGGCGGCAGCCTCTTCCTCGACGAAGTCGGCACCATCACGCAGAACATCCAGGTCAAGCTCCTGCGCGTGTTGCAGGAGCGGACCATCATGCGGGTGGGCGCACGCGAGGCGGTGCCGGTGGACATCCGGCTCATCGCCGCCACCAACCTCGACCTC
>JBEKGT010000333.1:0-2852 GCA_050012655.1 Gemmatimonadales bacterium
CGTGGCGCGACTCGGCGCGCTCGTGGTCCTCCTCGCGGGCTGCGCGCCGCGGCCAGGGGCGGGGCCGCGGGGGCCGGAAGGGCTGGCGCCGGTCGGCCGCGAGGTCATCCGCGTGGTGCCGAACCGGCCGTACAGCCAGGCGGTGCGAGTCGGCGACACCTACTGGTTCGCTGGGAAGATCGGCGTCTCGGACTCGACGCGGGCGATGACGTCGGGCCGGGTGACGGCCGAGGTGCAGAACATCTTCGAGGCCTTCCGCCAGGTCTTCAACGAGACCGGCGTCTCCTTCCGCGACGTCGTCCAGGTGACGGTCTACCTCGCCGACATCGCCGACTACGACGAGATGAACCGGGCCTACGCGACGTACTTCCCGATCGGCCCGCCGGCGCGCGAGACGGTGGCCGTGAGCGGCATCGTGAGCGGGGCGAAGGTGGAGATCTCGCTCGTCGCGGTAAAGACCCCGGCGCCGCCGCCCGGCCCCCGATGAACACCGTCCTGCGCTTCTTGCACGGGGCGGGCTACTCGGTCTGGCTCGGCGCCCAACTGACGTTCATGGTGTGGGTGCCGGTCTCGAAGGCCGTCGCGCTCGAGCCGTGGGCCCACGTGTGGAAGACCCTCGCGAAGCTGCAGCGCTGGGTCGTCGCGCCGGCCGCGGTGGTGGCGACGCTCACCGGCTTCGCGCTCACGATGCAGCTGGGCGACCGCCCGCATGACGCGGCCCTGGTGGGGATGATGGTGTGCGGCGTCCTCGCCGCCATCGCCGGGCTGGCCGTCGTCGCGCCGCTGTCGAACCGGATGGCGTGGGTCGCGGAGCAGAGCCTCGCCGACGGGGAGCGCGACCCGGCCGCGGTGCCGCTGCGCCGCCGGCTGGCGGTGGCAGGCACCGTCACGGGCATCTTGATCCTCGCGGCGATCTGGTTCGGGGTGACGGCGCCCCCCCCGGCGGGAGGTGTGCAGTGAGCGACCGGCGGCAGTTCGTCCGCAACGCGGCTCTCCTGGGGGCCGCGTTCGCCTTTCCGGGAGCGGAGTGGCTGGAGGCGGCCCACATCGCACCGCAGCGTCGCGACGGGTCCGGCGGGCTCGGACGGTCGGACGGTTCCCACGGCGCCCGTCCTCGCCCGGCGGACCCGTCCCTCCTTGCGGCGCGCAGCGGGCCGGTGGACGAAGCGTACTGGCGGCTGGTGCGCAGCCAGTTCCTCCTCTCGCCCCGCGGCGTGTACTTCAACACCGGGACGATCGGCGCCTCCCCTCGGCCGGTGGTGGACGCCGTGGTGGAGCATCTGCGGGCGTTCGAGACGGTGTTCGAGGCGCGGGGCTTCGACGGGGCGGCGCTGCGCCGCAGCACCGCCGCGCTCGTCGGCGCGCCGCCCGAGACGCTGGTGTTCACCCGCAACACCACGGAGTCCATGAACTACGTCGCCAACGGGCTCGACCTCGCCCCCGGCGACGAGATCCTGATGACGACCCACGAGCACGTGGGCGGGCTCTGCCCCTGGCAGCTGGTGGCGCGGCGCCGCAACCTCGTCCTCACCCAGTTCCCGCTCCCGGTGCCGCCCCAGAGCGCGCGGCAGGTGCTCGACGCGTGGCGCGAGCGGATCACGCCGCGCACCAAGGTGCTGACGGTCAGCCACATCCTCTTCTCGAACGGGCTGATCCAGCCGCTGCGGGAACTGTGCGCGCTGGCGCGGGAGCGGGGGATCATCACCGCGGTGGACGGCGCCCACGGCCCCGGCCTCCTCCCGCTCGACCTCGCGGCCAGCGGCTGTGACTTCTACTGCGCCAGCCCGCACAAGTGGCTCCTCGCGCCCAAAGGGAGCGGGCTGCTGTACATCGCCGAGCCGTGGCTCGACCGCCTCTGGCCGACGATCGCCTCGGGGGGATGGGACGACCTCTCCATCAAGGCGGAGCGCTTCGACCACAAGGGCACGCTCAACGAGTCGCTGCTGGTCGGCTTCCAGGCCGCCGTGGACTTCAATGCCATGATTGGCCAGGACCGGATCTGGGCGCGCTGCCGGGAGCTGGCGGAGCGCCTCTACGCCGGCCTTGCGCGCATCGAGGGGGTGGAGATCAAGAGCGCGACCGACGCGGCGCTGCGCGCGCCGCTGATCTCCTTCACGGTCGCGGGGTGGACGGCGGACGACCTCATCCGTGCGCTGTGGGAGCGGGGGCCGGTGCGGGTGCGACACGTGGCGGAGTACGACTACCACTGGGTGCGGATGTCCACCCACGTGTACAACTCGCCCGAGGAGGTGGATCGGGTGCTCGGGATCGTCGCGGACCTGGCGCGGCTGCGAAGGCAGGGGTGAGAAGGTGAAGAGGAGATGAAGGTGATTGAGGTGATCGAGGTGATGGAGGTGACGGAGGCGCTGCCTTCGGCGCGGGCGGGATGACCGGGGACCTGCGCGACAACCCCGACTTCTGGCGACTGCTCGCGTCGCTGGGCGAGACGGCGGGGCTGCTGTGGCAGAAGGGGTGGGCGGAGGCGAACGCCGGGAACCTCTCCTTCGACGTGACGGACATCCTGCCGGCATCGCCCGCCGCGGGAGGCGGGGCGGCGGTGCCCCTCGGCGCGGCGTACCTCGAGCTGGCGGGGAGGCGGATCCTCGTGACGGCGGCGGGCACGCGGATGCGCGACCTCGCGCGGGAACCGGATGCGGGGTGCGGCATCCTGCAGTGCACCGGCGACGGAGCGGGCTACCACGTCGCGTGGCGCGGCGACCCGGCGGCGCCGTTCACGCCGACATCCGAACTCCCGTCACACCTCGCCATCCACGCCGCGCTGCGGCGCCGCGGCGCGCCGCACCGGGCGGTGGTGCACACCCATCCGACCGAACTCCTCGCGCTCTCCCACG
>JBEKGT010000334.1:0-2845 GCA_050012655.1 Gemmatimonadales bacterium
AGGAGCCGTAGGGGGCCGCGGCGCTCGCCACGGCCCCATCACCCATCACTCCTCACTCATCACCCATCACTCATCACACGTCCAGGTTTCTGACGAACTTCGCGTGCTCCTCGATGAACTTCCTGCGCGGCTCCACCTCATCCCCCATCAGCGTCTCGAACAGCTCCGACGCCTCGCGCGCCGACTCCATCTCGACCTTGAGGATGGTGCGCGTCGCCGGGTCCATCGTGGTCTTCCAGAGCTGGTCGGGGTTCATCTCGCCGAGGCCCTTGTAGCGCTGGACGCCGACGCTCCCGCGGCCCGACTCGCCGTTGCCGAGGCGCTTCGCGTACTCGTCGCGCTCGACCTCGTCGTAGGCGTAGTACTCCTCCTTGCCCTTCGCCACGCGGAAGAGGGGCGGCTGGGCGATGTAGATGTACCCCGCCTCGATCAGGGTATGCATCTCCTTGTAGAAGAAGGTAAGGAGCAGCGTCCGGATGTGCGCGCCGTCCACGTCGGCGTCGGTCATCAGGATGATCTTGTGGTAGCGCGCCTCCTCGAGCTTGAACTCCTCGCCCACGCCGGTGCCGAGCGCGGTGATGATGGTCCGGATCTCCTCGTTGGAGAGGATCTTGTCGATCCGGGCCTTCTGGACGTTTAGGATCTTGCCGCGCAGCGGGAGGATCGCCTGGAACGACCGGTCGCGCCCCTGCTTGGCGGAGCCGCCGGCCGAATCGCCCTCGACGAGGTACACCTCGCAGAGCGCGGGATCGGTGAGGGAGCAGTCGGCGAGCTTGCCGGGGAGGAGCCCGCCGTCCATCGCCGACTTGCGCCGCACCAGCTCGCGCGCCTTGCGCGCCGCCTCGCGCGCCAGCGCCGCCGAGCACGCCTTGTCGATGATGGCGCGCGCCACCGGCGGGTGCTCCTCGAGGTAGCTGCCGAGGAACTCGTTGACGACGCTCTTGACGATCCCCTCCACCTCGCTGTTGCCCAGCTTCGTCTTCGTCTGCCCCTCGAACTGCGGCTCGCGCACCTTGATCGAGAGGACGCACGTCAGCCCCTCGCGCACGTCGTCGCCCGAGAGGGTGAAGTCCGCCTTCTTGAGGGCGCCGCTCTTCTTCGCGTACTCGTTGATGGTGCGCGTGAGCGCCGACTTGAAGCCGGTGAGGTGGGTGCCCCCCTCGTGGGTGTTGATGTTGTTGACGAACGTGAGGGTGTTCTCGGCGTAGCCGCCGTCGTACTGCAGCGCGACCTGCACCTCCACGTCGTCGCGCACCGCCTCGATGAGGATCGGCTTGGGGTGGAGCGGCTTGCGGTTCTGGTTCAGCCACTCGACGAACTGGATCAGGCCGCCCTTGTAGAAGAAGGCCTCCTCGCGCGCCGAGTCGGGGCGCTCGTCGGCGAGGGTGATGGTGAGGCCCTTGTTGAGGAACGCCAGCTCGCGGAGCCGGCCGGCGAGGATGTCGTAGTCGAAGCGCGTCTCGGTGAAGATCGTCGCGTCGGGCTTGAAGCGGACGATCGTGCCGGTGCCCTTCACCTTCCCCGTGACGTTCAGCCTCTTCACCGTCTCGCCGCGCTCGAACATCATGTGGTGCCGCTCGCCGTCGCGGTCCACGGCGATCCACAGCTTCTCCGAGAGCGCGTTCACCACCGAGAGGCCGACGCCGTGGAGTCCCCCCGAGACCTTGTACGTCGAGCGGTCGAACTTCCCGCCGGCGTGCAGGACCGTGAGCGCGAGCTCGACGCCGGGGATCTTCTCCGTCGGGTGCAGGTCCACGGGGATGCCGCGCCCGTTGTCCTTGACGGTGATGCTGTCGTCCGGATGGATGTTGACCTCGATCCGGTCGCAGAACCCCGCCAGCGCCTCGTCCACCGAATTGTCCACGATCTCGTAGACGAGGTGGTGCAGCCCGCGCGAGGAGGTCGAGCCGATGTACATCGCCGGCCGCCGGCGCACCGCCTCGAGCCCCTTGAGGACCTGGATCTGTTCCGCGTCGTACCCGGTCACCTTGTCGCTCTTCGCCATGACACCCCTGTGGTTACCGTCCACCGCTCACCGTCAACCGTTCACCAATCACCGGTCACCGTCCGCAGAGCAGCGTGGACGATCGCGGTGCGCGGTGCGTCGGTCCACGGTCGGCGGGCGCGCCGCTAGGCGCGTATGGTCGCCGCCACCGATCTCCGCGGCGTCACCAGCCGCAGCTGCACTGGAGTCACCTCGAGGTTCACGAACCGCGGCTCCACGAACGGCGCGACGGCCAGCGTCGGGCGCGTGTGCGCGTGCCAGCGGCGCCGCAGCTCCAGGAACCGCCGCCACAGCCGGTGCCGCCCCTCCTTCACCCGCGCCGTGGTCTGCCGCCACGCGCCGGCCCCGTCGGCGGCGAGCGCCGCGGCCAAGAGGTCGTGGTCGCGGATCTCCCCGAGGCAGTCCTGGAGGTCCCTCGCGAGCGCGCGCTCGGCGTCGTACGCCAGGCCGCACGTCTCCCCGTGGAAGTCGAGGGTGTAGCGCAGCCACTTCACCGCGATCCGCAGGCCGTGCAGCGCCTCGGCGCTCGGCCGCGTCTCGCGCATCGCCTCGTGGCCGCTCACCCGCTGCGCCGCCCGGTCGGCTGCCGCCGTCAGGAAGCGCGCCGCCCCCTCGTCACCCGCGCCGTCGGCGTACACGGGCCGGCGCGCCCACGCCGCCAGGGCCGTCCGGAGCCGCCGGTACCGCTTGCGCCGCAGCCCGCGCTGCAGCCGCCGCTGGCTGCGCCGCCGCTCCTCCCCCAGCTCCGCGACGAGCTCGGCGAGGCGTACCGCTTCCTCCCCCGCAACCTGCGGCAGGTACTGTCCCTCCAGCAGCGCGAGTCGCACGTCGAGGTCGCGG
>JBEKGT010000335.1:0-2839 GCA_050012655.1 Gemmatimonadales bacterium
CCGACCGCGATGGTCCGCACCCGGTAGCCCGTCTCGTGCTCGAAAATGGGGAGGAGGGAGTCCAGCAGTCCCGTATCCCGCAGCGACGTTGTCGTTGCCAGGAGGACGTCCCTCCCGCCCGCCGGAACCTGGCCGACGCCCCGGCCCGGAAAGGCCGCCAGGAAGAGGACGCCGAAGGTGATGCAGTTGAGTCTAAGTCTCAGTCTCATAACGATTTGAATCCCGATAAGTCATCTTGACTTTTTCTCTCCCGTACCTCATATACACGACACGGGAGGTAACCTATGCGTGTGACGACGTGGGCGGAATACGGACTGATCGTCAGTCTGCATCTTGCCAAGCGTGCGGGCAATGGCCCGGTTGCGGCTCGGGACATGGCGGAACGGGAGAAGCTCCCAGCGGATTACGTCGAGCAGATTCTGCTCCGGCTCCGCCGGGCGGGGCTGGTGGAGTCGGTGCGCGGCGCGCGCGGCGGCTACCTGCTCGCGCGAGGGCCCGAGGAGATCTCGGTGAAGGACGTGCTGGACGCCTCGGAGCACGGGACGTTCGAGGTGAACTGCGAGTGCCATCGCGTCGCGGACGCCCGGTGCGGCGCCGACGAGGCCTGCTCGGTGCGGCCGGTGTGGCAGCTGCTGCAGCGCCGGATCGACGAGACGCTCGGCGGCATCCACCTCGCCGATCTCCTCCACGTTGAGGCCGAGGTCCGCGACATCATCGGACTGAGCGCCGCGACGGTTTGACCCTTCGCCGGCCGCCGATCGGGCGGCCGGCGTCACTCCGCAGGTGCGGCCGCGGTTAGATTCCCCAACCGTGCGCGAATCGCTTTTCCCTGAACTCACCCCTGCTGAGCTGCGGCGCTACGCCCGGCAGCTGACGCTCCCCCAGGTCGGGGTGGAGGGCCAGCGCCGCCTCAAGGGTGCGCGGGTCCTCGTCGTCGGCGTCGGAGGGCTCGGGTCCCCTGCGGCGCTCTACCTTGCCGCGGCGGGTGTGGGAACCCTCGGGCTGGTGGACAGCGACGTAGTCGAGGAGTCGAACCTCCACCGGCAGGTGCTGCACGGCACGGCCTCGGTGGGGACGGCGAAGCTCGCGTCCGCGGCGGCGCGGCTCGCCGACGTCAACCCCGAGGTGGCGCTGGTGCTCCACGACGCGCGGCTCACCAGCGCCAACGCGTTCGAGATCCTCGCCGGCTACGACGTGGTGGTGGACGGCAGCGACAACTTCCCGACGCGCTACCTGACCAACGACGCCTGCGCGCTCCTCGGGAAGCCGAACGTGTACGGGGCGATCCATCGCTTCGAGGGACAGGCGTCGGTGTTCTGGGCGGAGCGCGGCCCCTGCTACCGGTGCCTGTACCGCGAGCCGCCGCCTCCCGGGCTGGTGCCGAGCTGCGAGGAGAGCGGGGTCCTCGGCGTGCTCCCGGGGATCGTCGGCACGATCCAGGCGATGGAGGCGCTCAAGCTGGTGCTGGGCGTCGGCGAGCCGCTGGTCGGACGGCTGCTGGTCTTCGACGCGCTGCGGATGCGGTTCCGCGAGGTGGAGGTCGGCAAGGACCCCGCGTGCCCGCTGTGCGGCGAGCGGCGGGAGATCACCCGGCTGATGGACTACGACGCGCTTTGCGGCGTCGGCACAGCGGGGGCAGCGTCCGACGTGCGCGAAGGAAGCCTCGAGGTGGACGTGCAGACGCTCGATGCCGAGCGCCGTCGGGGGAAGCCCATCGTCCTCGTTGACGTCCGCGAGCCGTTCGAGTGGGAGATCTGCCGCATCGCCGGGAGCGTGCTCATCCCGCTCCGGGACCTCCCCTCGCGCATCGGGGAGATCGACCCCGCGGCCGACGTCGTCGCCATCTGTCATACGGGGGTGCGGTCGCTGACGGCGGCGCGGTTCCTTCGCGAGGCGGGGATCCCGCGGGCGCGGAGCCTGCGGGGCGGCGTCGAGGCGTGGGCCCGGGCGATCGACCCGGCGATGCCGCGCTACTGACCGCATGGTCTGATGCGAAACAGCCGCCAGGATCCGCTGGGATCTGACGGCTGAGGGCCGACGGCTGACGACGATTCCGAGTGCCGAAGGTGGGACTCGAACCCACACGGGCTTGCGCCCACGGCGCCCTGA
Organism: Gemmatimonadales bacterium; assembly: GCA_050012655.1. Lineage (GTDB taxonomy): Bacteria > Gemmatimonadota > Gemmatimonadetes > Gemmatimonadales > JACORV01 > JADGQW01. The sequence continues at coordinate 2,110 of JBEKGT010000335.1, forward strand.
ACGCCGCGCGTCTACCAATTCCACCACTTCGGCAAGGACGCGTAAGGTAGGCGTGGCCCCCACCCCCGTCAACCCTTCGCTTGACCACGCGGAAATCCGTTTCTATCTTGAGCTTACGACGCTTGTGCCCTCTCCCATGAAAGCCCCGGTTCGCGCCGGGTCAGCCTCCGACCCGAAGGTGCCGCGGGTCATCGCCCGGAACCCGCGGGCACGCCACGACTATGAGATCCTCGAGAAGTGGGAGGCGGGGCTCGTCCTCACCGGGACCGAGGTGAAGGCGCTCCGCGGCGGCCGTGCGAGCCTGGTCGGCGCGTTCGCGCACCTGCGGGGGGCCGAGGTATGGCTCGAGGCGCTGCACATCCCGCCGTACGATCCCGCGAACCGCAACAACCACGATCCGCTGCGCTCGCGGAAGCTGCTGATGCACCGCCGGGAGATCCGCCGCCTGATCGGCGCGGTGCAGCAGAAAGGCCTGACGCTCGTGCCCCTGGAGCTGTACTTCCACGGACGCCACGCCAAGGTGCTGCTCGCCCTTGGCCGCGGGAAGAAGGAGCACGATCGCCGCGAGGTGATCAAGGAGCGCGACGCCCGCCGGGAGATGGCGCGCGCGGCGCGCGGGCGCTGAGGGCGCAATGCCGCCGGCCGCCCTCCTCCTGACCGCGCTGGCCGCCCTGGCGGCGGGCGCGCCCGCGGAGCAGGCGCCGGTGCGGGCGGGCGCGCCGCCGGCGCT
>JBEKGT010000336.1:0-2827 GCA_050012655.1 Gemmatimonadales bacterium
GGTGGTCCTCCGGGTGCGGGTGATGAAGCTCCCCAAGGGCGTCAAGCAGTCGGACCTCTACCGCCACCTCCTCGAGCTCAACGCGAAGGACCTGGTGCACGGGTCCTACGGCGTGGACGGCGACGACGTCGTGCTCTCCGATGCCCTCGAGCTCGAGAACCTCGATTTCAACGAATTCCAGGCCAGCTACGACTCGCTGACGGTGGCGCTGGCCTCGCACCTCTCCACACTCGCCCCCTTCCGGGCGGCTTGAGGCGCCATGGGACTCTTTGACCGTCTGGGGACGATGCTCCGCTCGAACATCAACGACCTGATCTCCCGAGCGGAGAACCCCGAGAAGATGCTGAACCAGCTGATCCTCGACATGCGGAGCCAGCTGGCCAAGGCGAAGCAGCAGGTCGCGGGCGCGATCGCCGACGAGAAGAAGCTGCAGGCGCAGGCCGAGGCCGAGAAGAAGCAGGCCGACGAGTGGGAGAAGCGCGCCATGCTGGCCGTGCAGGAGGGGCGGGACGACCTGGCCAAGCAGGCGCTCCTCCGCCACGCCGAGCACATGCAGGCCGCCGTCACGCTCGACGAGACGTGGCGCAAGCACCGGGCGGAGACGGAGTCGCTCAAGAACTCGCTGCGCACCCTCAACGACAAGATCGAGGAGGCGAAGCGCAAGAAGAACATCCTGATCGCGCGGCAGCGGCGCGCGGAGGCGCAGCAGCGCATCCAGGAGACGATGTCGTCGATCAGCGACAAGAGCGCCTTCGAGACCTTCGAGCGGATGGCCGAGGCGATCGCCGACAACGAGCGCAAGGCGGTGGCGTCGGCCGAGCTGTCAGAAGAGCTCTCCGGCGACTCGCTGGCGAAGCAGTTCACCGCGCTGGAGTACAAGGCGGACGCCGACACCCAGCTGCTCGCGCTGAAGCAGAAGATGGGGCTCCTCCCCGCCGGCGAGGCGCCCGCGGCGCCGAAGCAGATCGGCGCGGGGGGGAAGGCGGCGGCCGACGTCCACGATGCGGAGGTGGTGGACGAGGACGTCGGCGACGAGCCCCGCAAGGGGGCGTAGCTGACCGCGCCCGGCGCCGCCCCCCTGGCCCGGCGGGCGGCGCCGCTCGCGGTGCTGGTGCTGGTCGCCGCGGCCCTGCTGGCCCTCTACCAGGTCGCGGACCTGGTCTTCGTCTTCTTCATCGCGGCCCTGATCGCTATCTACCTCGACGCGCTCGAGGACCCGCTCACGCGGTACCTCCGCCTGCCGCGCCCCGCCGCTCTGGTCCTCGCGCTGGCGCTGACGCTCGCGGCGCTGGCGGGCGTCGTCGCGCTCCTCGCGACGCCGCTGGTGCAGCAGACCGACGACCTGATGGCGGCCGTTCCCAAGTACCTCTCCGACCTCGACCAGTTCATCCGGCACCTGGCGGAGCGCTATCCCGTCCTGCGGCGCGCCGGGGTGGCGTCGAACGACCGCGGCCTGATGACCACGGCGTTGCTCGGCGTCGCGGACTTCGTCCGCACCGGCATCATCCCCTACGTCACGACCACCGGCCGGGTCCTGATCGACGCCGTCGCGGTGACCGTGATGGCCATCTACCTCTCCCTGCGGCCGGGGCTCTACCGCGACGGCATCGTCGCGCTCGTGCCCCCGCGTCACCGGCCGGCGGCGCGGGAGATCCTGCGCGACCTCGGCGTCACCCTCCGGGCCTGGGTGATGGCGCAGTTGACGGCGATGGTGCTCCTGGGCGTGCTCACGGCCATCGGGCTCTGGATCCTCGACGTGCCCTACTGGCTGGCCTTCGGGATCTTCGCCGGGCTGGCGGCGCTGGTGCCCTTCTTCGGTACGCTCTTCTCGACGCTCCTCCCTGCGCTGCTCGTGCTGGGCGAACGGGGGATCCTCGCCTTCCTCGCCGTCGCGTCGGTGGGGGTGGTGGTTCACCTCATCGAGGCGAACCTGGTCGGCCCCATCCTGATGCAGCGCCAGGTCGCGCTCCCGCCGGTCCTGACCATCCTCTCCGTGCTGGTGATGGCGGAGCTGGCGGGCCCCATCGGCCTGGTCATCGCCGTGCCCGCCCTCGCCACGGTGATGGTCGTGGTGCGGCACGTCCTCCTGCAGCACGTCTACGGCGACGCCGCCGCGCCGGTGGCCGCGGCCCCCGGGGCCCGCGGCGACGGGGCCACCATCCCGGCCTGACGTCCGATGCCGGCCTCCGCGCCCTCGTTCCTCATCGTTGCCGACGGCAAGCTCGCCGTCGAGACCGCCAAGACCGCCACCTCCGCGATCCGCTACCTCCCCGAGCGGGTCGTGGCGGTCCTCGACGCGAGCAAGGCCGGAGGGACCTGCCAGGAGGTCCTCGGATTCGGCGGGGCGATCCCCATCGTGGGGACGATCGAGGAGGGGTTCGCGCGCGGGCCGGAGGCGCTCCTCATCGGCATCGCCCCGACCGGCGGGCAACTCCCCCTCGCATGGCGCGTGTGGATCCTCGCGGCGCTCGACCGCGGCGTCGAAGTATGGAGTGGGCTCCACACCTACCTGAGCGACGATCCGGAGCTGTCCGCGCGTGCCCGGGAGCGCGGCGTGCGGATCTTCGACCTGCGGAAGCCACCGGCGCACCTCCCCGTGGCGAACGGCCGCGCGCGGCTGGTGGACGCGCACGTCTGCCTTACCGTCGGGACCGACTGCAGCTCGGGGAAGATGACCGCGCAAGTCGAGTTGGTGGCCGGGCTCCGGGCAAAGGGACTGCGGACGCGGTTCGTGCCCACCGGACAGACCGGGATCCTCCTCGCCGGCTGGGGCATCGCGGTGGACGCCGTCGTGGCGGACTTCATCGGCGGCGCCGCCGAACAACTG
>JBEKGT010000337.1:0-3907 GCA_050012655.1 Gemmatimonadales bacterium
GATGGAGATCGAGAGTGCCCTGGTGGACCACCCCTGCGTGGCCGAGGCGGCGGTGGTGGGGAAGGCACACGAGCTGAAGGGACAGGCGGTGGCGGCGTTCGTGACGCTGAAGTCGCGGTGCGCGCCGACGGACGCGCTGCGGGACGACCTGAAGGCCCATGTGGTGAGGAAGATCGGCGCGCTGGCGCGTCCCGACGACATCCTTTTCTCCTCGGACCTCCCCAAGACGCGCTCTGGGAAGATCATGCGCCGGCTGCTGCGGGACATCGCGGAGGGGCGGGCGCTCGGGGACACAACGACTCTCGCCGACCCCGGCGTCGTCGAGGCGCTGCGCGAGAAGTACGAGGAGGAAGGGGAGGCCTGAGCCGCCCTAGCGTGCCCCGTCGAGGACCTCGCGCACCTTGCGGGCGAGGACGTCGGGGGCGAAGGGCTTCTGCAAGTAGTGCAGGCCGGGCTCGAGGACGCCGTCGAGGCCGATGGCGTCGTCGGTGTAGCCCGACATGTAGAGCACGCGCAGCCCCGGCCGCTGCGCCACCAACCGCTCGGCGAGGACACGCCCGCTCAGCCCGGGCATGACCACGTCGGTGAGGAGCAGGTCAATCGCGCGAGCGCCCTCGCTCCCCGCCGCGAGCTGCAGGGCCGCGTCGCCGTCGGGCGCCTCGAGCACCGTGTAGCCGCGCACCCGCAGCGACTCGCGGGCGATGCTGCGGACCGCGGGCTCGTCCTCCACCACCAGGATCGTCTCCGTCCCCGAGGCCTCCCCGCGCACGGCCCGCCCCGGCTCGGCGGGCTGGACCGCCTCGTCCACGCACGGCAGGTCGATCGTGAAGGTGGCGCCCCGCCCCGGCTCCGAGTCCACCCAGATGAACCCGCCGCTCTGCTTCACGATCCCATAGACCGTGGCGAGGCCGAGCCCCGTGCCCTTCCCCTTCTCCCGGGTGGTGAAGAATGGCTCGAAGAGGTGGCGCTTCGTCTCCGCATCGATCCCCACGCCGGAGTCACTGACGCGCAGCTCCACGTAACGCCCCGGCGGCATCGGCGCCTGCTCCGCGGTGCGCCGCTCCGTGCCGATCTGCACGTTCGCCGTCTCGACGGTCAGCGTGCCGCCCTCGCGCATCGCGTCGCCGGCATCGGCGCCTGCTCCGCGGTGCGCCGCTCCGTGCCGATCTGCACGTTCGCCGTCTCGACGGTCAGCGTGCCGCCCTCGCGCATCGCGTCGCGCGCGTTCACCGCCAGGTTCATCACCACCTGCTCCACCTGCCCCGCATCCGCCCGCACCGCCCCCAGCCCCGCCGCCAGCCGCGTCTCCAGACGGATCTGCTCCCCGATCAGCCGCCGCAGCAGCTTCTCCGCCCCCGCGATCACCCCGTTCAGGTCCAGCACCTTCGGCTGCAGCACCTGCCGCCGGCTGAACGCCAGGAGCTGCCGCGTCAGCGCCGCCGCCCGCTCCGCCGCCTTCTTGATCTCCTCCACGTCCCCCCGCCGCGGGTCGGCCGTCGCCAGGTCCGCCAGCAGCAGGTCGCTGTACCCCCCGATCGCCGTCAGGAGGTTGTTGAAGTCGTGGGCCACGCCCCCCGCCAGCCGCCCCACCGCCTCCATCTTCTGCGCTTGCCGCAGCTGCTCCTCCAGACGGACGCGGTCGGTGACGTCCCGGGCGATGCCGAGGGCCCCGAGGATGACGCCGTCCTGCTGGTGGAGGTTGGCGTACACCTCGCCCACCAGGAACTCCCCCGAGCGGGTCCGGAACCGCAGCTGGGCGGTGGCCCGCGCCTCGCGGCGGAGGACCCGCGCGAAGAGGTCGTAAGCGGCGATCACGTCCTCGGGATGGAGCAGCTCCGCGAACGGCCGCCCGAGCCACTCGTCCCGCGTCCAGCCGGTGATGGACTCGAACGCCGGGTTGAGGGCGGTGCAGATGCCGTCGGGGGAGAGTGCGAAGATGACGTCGCGCGCTCCGTCCACCAGGGTGCGGTACTGCTCCTCCGAGCGGCGCAGCGCCTCTTCGGCGCGCTTCCGCTCGGTGATGTCGAGGGCGAAGACCGCGATGCGGGCCACCTTCCCCGCCGCGTCCCGCACCGGGTGCACGAAGTTGATGTGCGTCCGGCCGGTGATCGCGCTGGTGTCCTCCCACCGGACGGGCTGCCCGGTGCGGATGACCTCCTCGACCCGCGAGCGCCGCTGATCGCTCAGGTCCGCGGCGCTGACCTGGAAGGCGAGCTGCCCCACCAGTTCGTCGGGGCTCCGCGGGTCGCCGTCGAGCACAGCGCGGTTGGCCGCGGCGATGGTGAAGTCCAGGTTGACGAGGAGCGCCGTCTCGGGGATCGCGTCCACGATGGACTTGAGCGTCATCTCGCTCTCGCGCAGCGCCTCCTCCGCGCGCTTGTGCTGGACGGCCATCGCCACCTGGCTGGACACGAACTCGAGGATGCGCTGCTCCGCCTCCCCGTAGCGCACGTGCTCCACGTAGCTCTGCACCACCAGCGCGCCGATGGTGGCGCCGCGGATCGTCAGCGGCACGCCGAGCCAGTCGATGGACGGCGCCCCGATGAGCTCCACCTCGCCCCGCCGCGTGAGGTCCTCCGCCAGCTCCGGCGTGAGGAGGAGGGACTGGCCGCTGCGCAGCACGTATTCCGTCACTCCGCGCCCCGGCTTCTTGGGCGGGAAGGGCGGGTCGTACTCGTCCACGAAGTACGGGAAGCTGATCAGGTCGGCCTGGGCGTCGTAGAGCGCGATGTAGAAGTTGCGCGCGGGCATCAGCTCGCCGACGATGCGGTGGATGGCCTCGTACAGCTCGCCGAGCGTCGGGGCGGTGTGCGCCGCGGCCGAGATGCGGAACGTCGCCATCTGGGTCCGCTCGGCGCGCCGCCGCTCCGTCACGTCCACCGAGGTGACGAGCGCGGCCGCCACGCTGCCGTCGCGGATGATCGGCACCACACGCGATTCGAAGGAGACGAGCGTGCCCTCGGGACCGGGGCCCGTCAGCTCGTAGCGGTCGGGCACCCCCTCGCGGAAGACCCGCTCGAGGGCGGCGGTCATCGACGGGCGGTTCTCGGGGGAGGTGAAGAGCGCCGCGTCGGCGCCGAGCACCCGGCCCGGCTCGAACGGCGGGAAGTAGCGGTTGATGTACTGGATGCGGCGTTCCCGGTCGATGATCATCACGACGTCGGGTGAGTTCTCGAAGACGGCCTGGAGCGCCTCGGGCGCGCTCTGGAGGACGTCGAGCGCGCGGCGCGAGGGCGGCGTGTTCCGGCGGCCGGGCCCGGCCCCCGCGCCCGCTTCCCCGCGGGGCGGCATCAGCGGGGAAGGCCGGCGGCGGCGGCCGCCGCAGGCGTGCGGTGCGGGGGTGGGCCGAGCGCGGATCGTGAAGCCATCGCGTCGGCTTGAGAGTACGCCCCGCGGCCCGCCCCCGCCAGTCGCGGGGGCGGGTCCCCTCAGCTCAGTAGTTCAGCCAGTACGACAGCTTTACCAGGAAGGTGTTCTCCGGGTGGAGGCGGAAGAGGTCCCGCAGGTCGCCGCGGAAGCCCTCGGTGCCCTCGGCCCCGAGCACACCCTGGCGTCCCTGGTTCCACACCAGGAACAGCGTCGAGCCGGGCCGGTACTCCCACCGGAAGACCACGTTGGAGTTGAACGCCTTGTAGTTGAATCCGCCCGGATTGTCCGTCACCGACGTGTCGCCGAAGGGCTGGTACCGCGCGTCGTAGCTCGCAGCCCGCGGCGTAGCGGAGAGCTCTCGCACGTCCGAGTAGGTGCCCTTGGAGACGAACGGCTGCGCGTACACCTGGAGCGACACGTTGGGCGTGAAGGTGTAGTTGAGGCGGAGCGTCACCCCGATGGTGGACTGGTCGAGGCGGGCGAAGGTGTAGTGGGTCGCCGCCCCCGAGCCGTAGTTGTTGTACCACTGGATGGCGTT
>JBEKGT010000338.1:0-2790 GCA_050012655.1 Gemmatimonadales bacterium
AACGGAGCGCCCCGCCGCCGCGGCCGGCCCCCGGCGGCGCGCCGGGGCGGCCGGGTCGCGGGCGACCGCGCGCGGGAGCCGAGCCGCTCGCGGGCTGCCTAGTGCGCGACCGCCCGCACCACCAGGTACGCCACCGCCGCGAGGACCGCCGAGAAGGGGATGGTCAGTATCCACGCCCACATGATCCGCCCGGCCACGCCCCAGCGCACCGAGGAGATGCGCTGCGTCGCCCCGACGCCGCTGATCGCGCCGGTGATGGTGTGCGTCGTCGAGACGGGGATGCCGAAGTGCGACGCCACGAACAGGGTGATCGCCCCCGCCGACTCGGCGCAGAAGCCCCCGTAGGGATACAGCTTGGTGATCCGCTGGCCCATCGTCCGCACGATGCGCCACCCGCCGAACAGCGTCCCCAGCGCGATGGCCGCGTGCGCCCAGAGGATCACCCAGATCGGGATCGTGGCCATCGAGGTGATGTGGAGGAAGCGCAGGGGGAAGTCCTTGAACGCCAGCTGCGCCGAGAAGAGGAGGCCGACCACGATCCCCATCGTCTTCTGCGCGTCGTTCGTCCCGTGGCCGAGGCTGTACGCCGCCGCCGAGACGAGCTGCAGCCGCCGGAACCAGGTGTCGATGTGCCGCGGGTGCGCCCGCCGGAACCCCCATCCCACCGCCACCATCATCGCGACGCCGAGCACGAAGCCCATCAGCGGCGCGACGAAGATGAAGAGGATCGGCAGCACCCATCCGCCGGGGATCAGCGCCCCGATCCCCGCCTTCGCGATCGCGGCGCCGGCGTACCCGCCCATCAGTGCGTGCGACGACGACGAGGGGATCGCGTACCACCAGGTGATCAGGTCCCACGCGATGGCGCCGAGGAGACCGGCGACGATCACCGTGGGATCCACCACCTCGACGTGGATCAGCCCCTTCCCCATCGTCTTCGCCACCGCCGTCCCGAGGCCGAACGCGGCGACGAAGTTGAAGAACGCCGCCCACAGCACCGCCAGGCGCGGCGAGAGCACCCGCGTCGAGACCACCGTCGCGATGGAGTTCGCCGAGTCGTGGAAGCCGTTGATGAAGTCGAAGACGAACGCGACGAGGACGATCAGGAGGACGAAGACGACGGTGGCGTTCACGATGGGGCTCCAGGTCGTGCCGCTGCAGGAGGCTGCGCGCGTGCGCGTCGGGGCCGGCCTCGGCCAGCACTTAACGAGAACCCCGCGCGGTAACGACTTGCTGCACGCCGGTGTAACGGCGCGGTAACGGCAGAGGGAGCGCGCCGCCTTTCCCGATGCACGAGTGAAATCATCGCAATTGACGCGAGGGAACGCTCGCCGCTAGGTTCGGCCCCGAGGAGACCTGACGACACCGTGAGCGAAGCCCGCATCCTGGTCGTGGACGACGAGCCGGACATCACCGCGCTCGTGGCGTACCATCTCGCCCGCGCGGGCTATCAGGTGAAGACCGCGGGGACGGGGCCGGAGGCGCTGGCGGCCATCGCGTCGGAGCCGCCCGACCTGGTGGTGCTGGACCTGATGCTGCCGGGGCGCTCGGGGCACGAGGTGCTCGCGGAGCTGAGGCGGCGGGAGGAGACGCGCGACGTCGGGGTGATCCTGCTGACGGCGCGGCGCGAGGAGGTGGACCGGATCAAGGGCCTCTCCGAGGGCGCGGACGACTACCTCACCAAGCCCTTCAGCCCCGACGAGCTGGTGCTGCGCGTGAAGGCAGTGCTGCGGCGGCTCCAGGCGCCGGCGCTCTCGGGGGGGCAGCTCCTCAAGGTCGGGGCGATCACGGTGGACCGCTCGGCGCTCACGGTGAGCGTGGACGGCTCTCCGGTGGAGCTGACGCCGATCGAGTACCGCCTGCTCCTCCTCCTGCTCGAGCGGCGCGGCCGGGTGCAGAGCCGGCCGCACCTCCTCGAGAGCGTGTGGCAGGCCCAGCCCGACATCCAGACGCGCACGGTGGACATGCACGTGAAGCGCCTGCGCACCAAGCTCGGGCGGGCGGGGGACGTGATCGAGACGGTGCGGGGCTTCGGCTACCGCGTCCGGGAGCCGGACGGCCGGGAGCAGGGCCGGTGACGCTGACCCGGAAGCTCCTCGCGTCGTACCTCGCCGTCGTGGCCACCAGCGGCGTGGTGCTGGTAATCGGCGCCGACTGGTCGCTCCGCTCGCGCCTGACGAGGGAGGCGGGCCAGGAGCTGGAGCGCGAGGTGGCGTACCTCGCCGCCGCCGTGGGCACGCGGCGCGGGCCCGCCCTCGACGCGCTGGTGCTGCGGCTCACCCGCGCGACCGAGCGGCGGCTCACCGTCATCGACACGGCCGGCCACGTCATCTCCGACTCCGACTTCCCCGACTCGGTGCTCGTCTCGCTCGAGAACCACCGCACCCGCCCGGAGTTCCGCGCGGCGCTGCGGGGAGAGGTCGGGCGAGACTACCGGCGCAGCGTGTCCACAGGGCGGTGGGAGCTCAAGGTGGCGGCGCCGGTCCCTGGCGGCGCGGTGCGCGTCTCCTCGCCCGTGCCGCAGGTGGACGCGGTGGTGCGCGACGCGCAGACCGCGGTGTTCCTCGGCGCCCTGGTCGCGGCGGCGGTGGCGGTGGTCCTCGCCCTCGGCTTCACGCGCTCGGTCACGCGGCCGCTGGTGCGCCTGCGCGACGCCGCCCAGGCGATCGCGCGCGGGGAGCGCCCGGTGGTGGACACGCGGGGGGGCGACGAGCTGGGCGATCTGGCGCGGACGCTCCGGGGGCTCGAGGAGAGCCTCGCCGAGCGCATCGGCGCGCTCGAGCGCGAGCG
>JBEKGT010000339.1:0-2785 GCA_050012655.1 Gemmatimonadales bacterium
GCGTCCTTGAGGCGCGCGGCGTTGTACACCATGAGCCGCGCCGCCTCCAGTTCCGTCGCCGCCTGCGCCAACTGGAACTGCACCCCCTGGAACTCGGCGATCGCCTGCCCGAACTGCTGCCGCTCCTTCACGTACTTGAGCGCCGCCTCGAGCGCGCCCGCCGCCACGCCGATCATTTGCGCGCCGATGCCGATGCGCCCCTCGTTCAGCGTCTCGATCGCGACCTTGTACCCCTGGCCCACCGTGCCGAGGACGTTGGCGGCCGGCAGCTGGCAGTCCTGGAGGACCAACTCCGTTGTGCTCGAGGCGCGGATGCCGAGCTTGTCCTCCTTCTTCCCCACGCTGAAGCCAGGGAAGCCCCGCTCCACCAGGAACGCCGTGATCCCCTTGTAGCCCTTCGACGGGTCCACCGTGGCGAACACGACATAGATCTGCGCCTCGCCCCCGTTCGTGATCCACAGCTTCTGGCCGTTCAGCACCCAGACGTCGCCCCGCTGCTCGGCCCGCGTCGCCAGGCCGAAAGCGTCGGAGCCGCTCCCCGCCTCGGAGAGCGCGTACGCCCCGACCCACTCGGTGGACGTCTTCGGGCAATATCGACTTTTTTGCTCGTCATTCCCCCAGCGGAGGAGACAGTTGTTGAAGAGGGTGTTCTGCACGTCCACGAGGATGGCGACGGAGGGGTCCACGGCCGAGAGCGCCTCGACGGCGAGGACGGCGAGGAAGAAGGAGCCGCCGGCTCCGCCCAGCACTTCCGGGACCTCGATGCCCATGAGCCCGAGTTCGAAGACCTGGGGGATGAGTGACGGCTCGAGGTGGCCTTCCTCGTCCATCCGGTGGACGAGGGGGCGGACCGTCTCCTCGGCGAAGCCGCGGACGGCCTCCTGGAACATCCGTTCTTCCTCGGAGAGGACGGTGAGCGGCTGCGGGGCAGCACTGGCGTCGGTCATCGGCGCGGGACCTCGGGTCGGGTGCGGGATGTGGAGTGGCGCGGCGTGGCTGGCCCGGGGGTCAGTAGGTGGACCAGGTGTCCACCCAGGAGTTCTTGACGGGGACGAGGTACGACAGGGAGCCGATGGCGCCCTTGGTGTAGCACCAGGTCCACTGGACGTGCGCGGCGTAGCCGGCGCTCAAGGGAGGCTGCGTGGCGACGGAGTCCGGGCCAGGGTCGGTGCCCGGACTCAGGAGGCTGAGGCCGGTGACGGCCATGCCGTGGATGAGATAGTTGGCGCTGCTGGTCGCCCCCTTGAGTCTGCCTCCGGCCACGATCACGCCGTCCCAGTGCGCGCCGTCCGAGACCGTCACGTTCCCTCTCACGACCAGCAGCCCTCGGATCCCGCTTCCGTACGGACCTCCGGGAATGGCTGGGATGACGGCGTCCCCGGGCACGTACCATGTCAGGTAGGTGCAGCTCCCGCCCGCCGGCCAGCCGACCGTGGAGCCTGGAGTCAGCGTCGAATCCGGGGTGAAGTTCCCCGAGAGGAGCGAGGCCCAGTCGATGTGGGTGGAGTCGAGGGCCGCTTTCCGAGTTGAGAACCACTCCGTCGGGGTCGGTGGGGTGTTTGGGTTCAGCCAGCCCGTCGCCACGGAAAGCGCATTCGACCCTGTCCCGGGCGAGGTGCAGCTGCACTGGGACCCCAGATCGGTTCCGGAGAAAGCCGCTCCGGGTGACCCCGCGCCCAGGATCTGCACTCCGTTCGGGGCGACCATCGCCGCCCTTGCCGGGAGACTCACGGTCGTGAGACGGGCGAACTGTGCGACGGCCCGCTGGCCGTTCGGTTGTCCCGCCACCGCACGCAGGGTGTCGTAGCCGATGGAGCTCACCACCCACAGCTGGGTAGGCCCGGCGGTCGAAGTATCTCGCAGTCGCTGAGCCAGGACACGGGCGTAGCCGCCGCTGAAGGTGTACGTCGCCGAGTCGGACGTGCCGGTGAGCACGTGGGGGGCGCTGAAGTAGGTCTGCATGCCCGCCTGCGCGACGGCCAGCGAGCGGGCGGTGGCGAAGGCGTTGAGGGTTGTGCGGTAGTCGGCAGAGATGAGGATGAACGCCGCCGCCAGCATCACGGTGAGGAGCGTGACGACCAGCATTGTCGTCGGCAGGACGAAGCCGCGGCGTCCGCGGCGCTCAGTAGCCGGCATTGTTGCGGAACAAGATGTTGGTGGCGAGGTCGAACCGCGACGGCGCGCTCTCCCCCTCGGGCGCCCTCTCGCTCTGGCCCACGAGCCGCACCCGCACGCCCACGATGGAGTCGAGGATGGCGGGCGGGGTGGTGCGGACGGAGAGCCGGCTCCCGACCAGGAACTTGAAGCCCGAGCCCGTGTCGAAGGGGGCGGCCAGTTCGTCGCTCACGCCGGTGCTCACGACCCGGCGCCACAGGGCCTTCCGCCCGGGGAGGGTCGCCGAGGGCGCGAAGGCGTACACGATGCGCTGGTAGAGGTACACGAGGTCGCCGTCCCCTGTCGCCGGGACGCTGTCGGGCGTCACCAGGACGCTGGTCGCCGTCCATCCGGTGGCGGAGAGCGTCGTGATCGGCTTGCCGGGGGCCGAGCAGCTCCCGCTGCCCACCGTCGCGCCCGAGACGAAGTGCCAGACGGAGTCGCGCCAGGCGTAGCCACTCGCCGTGGCGGCGCGGTACAGGGCGGAGTCGCCGGGGAGGAGGCTGACCGCCCTCCCGCCGCCGGACTTTTGGCAGGCCACGCCGAAGGCGTACGGCACCCGCACCGTGATCGAGTCGGCCGTGGCGGCGAAGATGCCTCCCTGGCTCACCGGCCGCAGATCGTTCGACAT
>JBEKGT010000340.1:0-2746 GCA_050012655.1 Gemmatimonadales bacterium
GCCTGTGGTGCCAGGTCCCGCGCGTCCGCCGCGCCGTCCGCCAGAGCGATCGCCTGTTCCACTGCGTCGTGCATCCCCGACACCAGCCGCTGCGACGCTCCCCGCAACAGCTCCGCGCGGACGCCGGGCCAGTCCGCGGCGATCCGCGCGAGGCGCCACGTCGCCGCCGTGCAGGCCGCGCCGAGCACGAGCACACCAGCCGCCCCCAGCGCAAGCACGACACGCAGCGGGCGGCCTACCACCGTGCGCCACGCGGCACACGACGCCACCACTCCGAGGATCACGATGCCGGCGCACAGCGCCCACCCCGGCGCGCGCATCCACTCCGCACCCAAGGCCACGGTGGCCGCCAGCGCCGCCAGCCACGCCACCGGCCAGCGCCTCACCAGAAGGTCCCCACGATGAGTGTTCCCCCCCTCCCTCCGAGGCGGCCGCTCCGCATCAAGTTCCTCACCCCCGGCGACGTCCGGCGCACCCTCGACGCGGACCCGCGGATGATCGTGCCCGTCGGCACCTGCGAGCAGCACGGCGGGCACCTCCCCCTCGGCTGCGACACTCTCGTCGTGGAGCGGCTCGCCGACGACCTCTCCGCCGAGTTCGGCATCCTCGTCGCCCCCACCATCGAGTACGGCGTCAACGTCGCGACCGCGCAGCCCCTGGCGGGCAACGCGAGCGTGCGACGCAAGACGCTCCGGCGGTGGGTCAACGACCTCCTCCTCGACTGGGAACGCGAGGGGGTGCAGGAGTTCCTTCTCCTCACCGCCCAGGGGCACGCCCCGCACCAGGAAGCGCTCGGCACCGTCGTGACCGAGCATGCGCGGGTGCGGGTCATCGATGTCCTTGCCATCGAGCTCGTGTCCCTGGTGGAGCACCCCCAGGGACCCATCCACGGCGGCGAGGTGGATACCTCCCTCGCCCTCTACGTCGCCCCGCATCTCGTGCGGATGGACGAGGCCCGCGACTTCATTCTGCCCGAAACCGCCGTCCGGCGCTACCGCCGCGGCTCGACGATGCGCCTCCCCGCCCTCGCCCCCGGCAACGTCGGCCAACCGACCCGCGCCTCCGCCGAGAAGGGACAGCGCATCTTCGAGTTCATCAAGGACCGCATCCGCACCCGCGTGCTCGGCGTGGCCGCCGTCGCGCCGGACGCGTGAGCACGAAGGGCCCGGCCGCCCTCCTCGCCCTCGCGCTCGCCGCGGCGGCGCCCCTGCGCGCCCAGGAGTTCCTGGACCGCGGGACCTTCGTCATCGAGCGCGCCGGCACCGAGGTGGGCCGCGAGGACTTCGCCATCCGCCGCACCGCCGGCGGCGGCCCCGGCGCCATCCTCGCCGTCGCGACGGTCCACTACCGCGACCGCGACCTCCGCCCGGCGCTCGAGCTCACCGGCGACCTGGCTCCCCTCTCCTACCAGGTGGACATCAGCGTAGGCGGTCGCGTGGTGGAGCGGTTCGGCGCCCAGTTCGCCCGCGGCCGCATCGCCGCCCGGCTCGCCACCCAGCAGCGCGAGGTCCTGCGCGAGTTCCCGGCCCCCGACGCGTCCGCCGTCGCCGTGCTCGACGACGACGCTTTCGACCAGTTCTACTTCCTCCCCCGCGCCGCCGGCGGGGGGGCCCGCCTGCTCCGCATCCTCCTGCCGCGCGAGCCCGCCCTCGTCGAGGCCTCCGTCAGCCGCGAAGGCCCCGACACCGTGACCGTCGCCGGGCACACCCTCCCCGCCGACCGCTTCGCGCTCCGCCTCGAGGACGGCGAGGTGCGGCTCTTCTGGCTAACCTCCAACGGCGACCTCCTCCGCGTCGCCATCCCCCGCCGCGAACTCGTCGCCACCCGCACCGCACTCCCCCCGAGCTGAAACCCCCACCCCCCGATCGGCATCCAAGGTGTGGGGATCGCGCGCTCCATGTAGATGGCGACTCGCGGCAGCGGAACCGCGTAGCCCTGAGTATCTTATAAGGTTGACCACGGTCATCTTCGGCTCCCCGCGGCCCGAAGTCCCGCCGCCCGAATAGTTTGAAACCTGGGCCGACGGTCGTTCGTAGAGGCCGATATTACTTGAGGAGAGGGTGCGCGTCCTAATGAAGGCACGACTGATTCTCGGCTGGTTGCTGGTCCTCTCGCTGGTGACCGCGATCGGCTATGCGCAGGAGCCCCCGGCGCGGCGGCTCTCGCTCGCGGAAGCGCTGCGGACCGCGCGGGAGAACAACCCCGCCTACCGCTCCACGCTCAACAACCGCTGGGCCGCGAGCAGCGAAGCCACGAGCAGCGGGCTACGGCTGTTCACGCCGACCTTCGCTGTGAATGGCAGCCAGATGATGGAGCAGGGGTCGGAGCAGTACTACGCCTTCCTCGGCCGGAACGTGACCACCCCCGGCAACAGCGCCATCGGCTGGGGGCTCTCGTTCGGCTACCAGCTCTCGGGCCAGACCATCGCGGATCGCGGGCTCGCCCGGGCGCAGCTGCACGCGACGGACGCCGACATCGCGGGGTCGGTGACGCTCCTCGAGACGTCGGTGCGGCAGTACTACATCAACGTCTTACAGGCGCGCGCGCAGGTCACCCTCGCGCAGCATGTCCTCGATCGAGCCAATGAGACCCTGAACCTGGCGCGGGCGCGGAACAGCGTGGGTCAGGGCACCCAGGTCGATGTCCTGCGGGCCGAGGTGGACAAGGGGCAGGCGGAGGTCGGACTTCTGCGCGCCAACCAGACGGTACAGAACCAGGTCCTGGTGCTCTTCCAGGCGCTGGGGGT
>JBEKGT010000341.1:0-2729 GCA_050012655.1 Gemmatimonadales bacterium
GCGCCGGTGCGCGCCACGACGCCGGCCATGGCGGGATCGTGCGCAAGGGCCGAGACGTCGTTGACGATCTCGGCGCCCGCGGCGAGGGCGTCCGCGGCCACCGCACCGCGCCGCGTGTCCACGCTCACCGGCAGCCCCACCTCCGCCACCAGCCGCTCCACCACCGGCATCACCCGCCGCCGCTCCTCCGCCTCGTCCGGCGCGTCGGCGCCCGGGCGGGTGGACTCCCCCCCCACGTCCAGGACGTCAGCCCCCGCGTCGCGCAGCGCGACACCCGCGCGCACCGCGTCGTCCACGCTCGCCAACCGGCCCCCGTCGCTGAACGAGTCGGGGGTGAGGTTCAGGATGCCGAGCACGCAGGCGCGGCCCAGCGGCAACGTCCGCTTCGCGGTCCGCCACCCGGCGGGCGTGCCCTCCCGCTCCGAGAGAAAACGCCCCAGCGGCTCGCTGAGGCGTTCGGGGAGCGGCGCGGCGTCTCCGGCGCGGGCGAGCCCCGCGAGCCGCGCGAGAGTGCCCTCGAGCACCGCCCACCCCTCGCCCGTCTGGCAGTCCACCCCCGCATCGCGGGCCGCGCGGAACAGCGCGAAGGTGTCATCCTCCCCCACACCGTCAAGCACCACCCGCAGCGTCGCGCCCCCCGCCGCCGCCGCCTCAGCTCGGACCGGGTCCACGCCGCGCACGGCCAGCGCCTGCGCCAGCGCCGCCGGGACGCCGCCGGCGAGCGCCGCGATCCTCACGCGGGGCTCGGCGCCTCGTTCGGCACGCCGACGGCGCGCACCGCGGGGCGGTCGGCGGGAGGCGCCGCCGGCCGGTCGAGCGGCACCGGGACCGCGCGGGGCGGCAGCGCCTTCCCCTCCACCACCAGCAGGATGTCCTCGCGCTCCAGTGTCTCGTACTCGAGGAGCGCCTCCGCCAGGCGGTCGAGCCGCAGGCGCTCCGCAGTCAGGATCTTCCGCGCCCGCTCGTACGCGGAATCGATGATCCGCTTGACTTCCTCGTCCACCGTCTCACTGGTGCGCTCCGAGATCTCACGGCGCTGCGAGAACTCACGGCCGAGGAAGATCTCCTGCTCCTTGTCGCCCACCGCGATGGCGCCGATCTTCTCGCTCATCCCGAACTGCGTCACCATCCGGCGCGCGAGGGTGGTCGCGCGCTCGATGTCGCTCGCGGCCCCCGTCGTGACCTTGTCGGCGCCGAACACCTGTTCCTCCGCGACCCGCCCGCCGAACGACATCGCGAGCTGCCCCTCGAGCCAGTACTTCGTGTAGTTGTGGCGGTCCTCCTCGGGGAGCGAGGAGGTGATGCCCAGCGCCCTCCCGCGCGGCACGATCGTCACCTTGTGCAGCGGGTCGAGCCCTGGGATCGCCAGCGACACGATGGCGTGCCCCGCCTCGTGGTAGGCGACGAGGCGGCGCTCGTCCTCCGACAGCACCAGGCTGCGGCGCTCCACGCCGAGCATCACCTTGTCCTTCGCCTCCTCGAAGTCGGAGTGGTCGACCTGCGACTTGTTGCGCCGGGCGGCGAGGAGGGCCGCCTCGTTCACGAGGTTGGCGAGGTCGGCGCCCGACATCCCCGGCGTGCCCTTCGCCAGCTTGTCGAGCTGCACGTCGGGCGCGAGGGGAATCTTCTTGGTGTGGACGCGGAGGATCCCCTGGCGCCCCTTCACGTCGGGGAAGTCCACCACGATCTGGCGGTCGAAGCGCCCCGGGCGCAGCAGCGCCGGGTCGAGCACGTCGGGCCGGTTCGTCGCGGCGATGAGGATCACGCCCTCGTTCGACTCGAAGCCGTCCATCTCCACGAGGAGCTGATTCAGCGTCTGCTCCCGCTCGTCGTGGCCCCCGCCGAGGCCCGCCCCGCGGTGCCGGCCCACGGCGTCGATCTCGTCGATGAAGATGATGCACGGGGCGTGCGCCTTCCCCTGCTCGAACAGGTCCCGCACCCGGCTCGCGCCCACGCCGACGAACATCTCCACGAAGTCGGAGCCCGACATCGAGAAGAAGGGCCGCGCCGCCTCTCCCGCGACCGCCCGCGCCAGCAGCGTCTTGCCCGTCCCCGGCGGCCCCACCAGCAGCGCGCCCTTCGGCAGCCGTCCGCCGAGCCGCGTGAACTTCTGCGGGTCCTTCAGGAACTCGATGATCTCCTGCAGCTCGACCTTCGCCTCGTCGCACCCCGCCACGTCCACGAACGTGACCTTGGGGGTGTCCCCGGTGAGGAGCTTTGCCTTCGACTTGCCGAACGAGAAGGCCCGCGAGCCCCCCTGCTGCATCTGCCGGAAGAGGAAGATCCAGAAGCCGATGATCACCAACCACGGGAGCAGCTGCACGAACACCCCGAGCAGCCCCTGGCGCGGGTGCTTGGCCGTGATCCGCACCCCCTGGTCCGTCATCTTCGCCACCAGCGCGTCGGACGCCTGCGCCGGGAGGAGCACCTCGAAGCGCAGCACCTCGCGGGCGCCGATCCGCACCGGCCCCTTGAACTCGCCGTCCACCTGCTGCCCTTCGACGATCTCCACCGCGGCGACGTTGCCGTGGTCGAGCTCCCGCGCGAAGTCGGTGTAGGTGACCTCCTGCGAGTCCGCACGCCGCTGGCTCGTCAGCTCGACGAAGACCACCGGGATGAGGATCACGATGAGCCAGAAGGCCACCGTCTTCGACAGGCGGCCCCAGCTGAACTTCGGGGGAGGCAATCGTTCGGCCATCACTACCCAGGCTTGAGGTTAGGGCCGTCAG
>JBEKGT010000342.1:0-2726 GCA_050012655.1 Gemmatimonadales bacterium
GTCCCGCGGAGGTTGAGGTCCATCGCGCGGTCCCAGTCGGCGGGCGTGACCTCCTCGAGGGGCCGGCGCTCCATCACCGCGGCGCCGTTCACCACGATGTCGAGAGCGCCGAGCATCTCGCGGGCGCGGCCCGGCAGTGCTTCGGCCTCCTTGGCGACGGCGAGGTCAGCCTGGAGGAGCGGCGCCCGCACGCCGAAGACCTCGGCGTCCTGCGCCGTCGCGCGCGCCCCCCGCTCGGACTCGCGGTAGTGGATCGCGACGTTCACGCCGCGGCGCGCGAGTCCCCACGCGATGGCCCGGCCGAGTCGCCGCCCGCCCCCGGTCACCAGCGCGCTCTTCCCTTTGAGGACCACGCCTCACGACTCCCCGTGCGCCACCGGCAGAACGTGGCCGGTGATGCCCGACGACAGGTCCGACGCCAGGAACATCACCGCGTTGACGATCTCGGCGAGCTGGACCCAGCGCGCCTCGGCGTCATCGCCCATCGCCTGGAGGTTCTCCGTCGTGCGGGCGAGTCCGGGCGCCACCGCGTTCACGCGCACCCCGTGGTCGCGCAGCTCGAGGGCGAGGCTCCGCGTCAGCGACGCGACGCCGGCCTTCGCCGCCGAGTACGCCGCCAGGGACGGCCTGGCGAGGAGCGCCGCCACGGAGGCGAAGTTCACGATCGCCCCGCGCCGCTGCTGCACCATCACGCGGGCCGCGGCCCGCGAGACGAGATAGGTCGTCTTGAGATTGATCGCGACCGCGCGATCGAACACCGAGAGGTGTGCGTCCAGCATCGCGCCGACCCCCGTCAGCCCGCCGGCGGCGTTGATCACCACATCGAGCCGGCCGAAGGTGCGCATCGCCTGCTCGACGCACCATTCGGCGACGTCGGGCTCGGTGAGGTCGCCCGCGGCCGCGCGCGTGGGGATCTTCGCCTCGTCGAACTCCTTGGCGCGCGCCGCCACGCCGACGGTGTCCACGTCGCAGACGACCAGCTTCGCGCCCGCCTGCCCGAACGCGAGCGCCACCGCGTGGCCGAGCTGGCCGACGCGGTTCACGCCGGTGACGAGCACCACCTGGTCACTGAAATCGAAGGGATCCACCCTTGCCTCCTACCCCAGCGCCGCGAGGATCTCGTCCGCGCCCGGCATGCCGCGCTTCGCGAACCGTACCAGCCCATCGGTCCCGATCAGGTACACCGTGCGCTCCAGCCCCTTCCCGTCCGGCTTCAGCACCTGGTAGGCCGCGGCCACCGTGCGGTCGGGATCGGAGAGGAGGGGGAAGTTGAACGAGAACTTGGCGGCGTACTTCCCGTGGCTCTCCAGCCCCGCCGGGTTCACCCCGAACGTCCTGACCGCCTTCTTCCGGTACTTCGGCTGCTCGTCGCGCACGGCGGAGAGTTGGCGGTTTCAGCCAGGGGTGTCGTTGCCGGGATAGAAGTAGAGGGCGACCGGGCCCTCGGCGAGGAGATCGGCGAGGTGGTACGGCCCCCCACGCGTGCCCTGAAGCGTGAAGTCGGGCGCGCTCGCGCCCACGGGGAGGGGCCCGGTCGCACCGTCAGCCACGGGCGTACCCCAGCTCGGGGGAGGTCCACGCCGGCTGGCTGCCGCGCAGGTACCCGGCCAGCTCGGCGTCGCTCAGCTCCTGGAGCGCGAGGTCGCGGCTCTTGCTCCCGAGGGGCGAGAAACGCGAGAGGCGCTGTTCCCGCGCGCCGCCGGGGAGGGCGCGCTCGAACAGGAGCGGGAACTCGTCCCGCTCGTACACGGTGAAGCGGCCGGTGACGGCCACCGTCCACTCCACGCCGTCCACGGTGATGCGGCGCTGGGTCACGGCGCGCGCGCCTCGAGCGGATGTTCGACGAGGGAGCGCACCGGCTCGAAGCGGCGGGAGAGGGCCTTGAGGCCGCTGATCTCGTCGCCGAACACCGGCGCGGGGGGCCCCGACGACGGGTCGTCGCCCGGCCCCTCGATGAAGAGGGTGATCTCGCCGGGGTGGATCTCGTTGCGGTACGCCCAGCAATGCCACCCCGCGGCCTCGGCGCGGTCCCTCGCCGAGCGGAGGAGCGCGTCCGCCTGCGGCTCCATGCCGGGGGCGGGCTCGAAGATCACCACCAGCAGCTGGCGGCTCAGAGCGAGCCCTCCGGGAACTCCTCGAGCGTCTTCTTGATGTCGGCCATGAAGCGGTCGGCGTCGGCGCCGTCCACCACGCGATGGTCGAACGAGAGACCGAGCATCATCAGGAGCCGCGCGGCCACGACGTCGGTGCCATCGTCGAGGGTCAGCACCTTGGGCCGCTTCTCCACCGCGCCCACGTCGAGGATCGCCACCTGCGGCTGGTTGATGATCGGGATGCCGACCACCGAGCCGAAGACGCCGGGATTGGTGATGGTGAAGGTCCCCTGCTGCACCTCGTCGGGCTTCAGCTTCTTGCCCCGCGCGCGGTCGGCCAGGTCGCGCAGGTTCCGCGCGATGCCGAACAGCGACAGCTCGTCGGCGCCCCGGAGCACCGGGACGATGAGCCCCCACTCGAGCGCCACCGCCACGCCGATGTTCACCGGCTGGCGGTAGATCACGTTCGTCCCCTGCACCGCGGCGTTGAGGACGGGGTGCCGGCGCAGGCCGTCGGCCACCGCCTTGGTGATGAACGCGAGGTAGGTCAGCTTCGCGCCCCGCTCCTCGTACGCTGCTCTGTGCTGCGCGCGGAGCGACGCGACCCGCGTCATGTCCACCTCGAAGAAGGTG
>JBEKGT010000343.1:0-2715 GCA_050012655.1 Gemmatimonadales bacterium
CGTGCCTCCGAGCTGGTCGGCGAGCTGCCGCGCCGCCCAGACCGCTTCCCGGCTCACCTTCCGCAGCGCCCCATCGCGCTGCTCGGTCACCGCGAGGATGGCGGTCATCAGATCACCTTCGCTTCTTCGCGGAGCAGGCGCACCAGCTCCGGCACGGCACCCGCACCCTCGCCCACGATCCGCCCTTCCTTGCGGGCGGGGGGCATCTCGAGCGCCACCACCCGGAGGCGCGGCGCGTCGAATACGACCGGCTTCACCTCCACCGGCTTCTTCTTCGCCGCCATGATCCCCTTGAGCGCCGGATAGCGCGGCGTGTTGAGGCCCTTGTCCGCGGTGAGCACGGCCGGGAGCGCGAACTCCACCACCTCCACACCGCCCTCGATCTCGCGGTGCGCGACGCCCTTGCCGCCGTCCAACTCCAGCTTCGAGACCGCCGTGACGCACGGCAGGCCGAGCAGCTCGGCGGTCATCGGGCCCACGGCCTGGTTGTAGTCGTCGGCGGCGATCTTGCCGAAGAGCACCAGATCGTAGCCGCCGTCCTTGAGTTCGGCGGCGAGCGTCTTGGCCACGGCGAGCGCGTCGGCGGGGACGACGTCGGCCTTGAGGAGCACGCCGCGGTCGGCGCCCATCGCCAGGGCGGTGCGCATCGTCTCCTGCGCGGCGTCGGGGCCGAGGGCGATCACGACCACCTCGCCGGCGCCCGCCTTCTCCTTCCGCTGGAGCGCTTCCTCGACCGCGAACTCGTCGTACGGATTGAGGATGAACTTGACGCCCGCCTCGTCGGCCGAGACGCCGGCGGCGGCGATGCGGATGCGCGTCTCGGTGTCGGGCACGCGCTTGATGCAGACGGCGATCTTCACTTTCCACTTCTCACTGGGTGGAGGCGGTCGAATAGTAAGGGCCAGGAACTACAGTGACCAGTAGTGTGCAGACGCGCGGACGCACAGTGGTACTACAGTGCCAAGTGGCAAGTCGCTCCCGCGGCGAAGGACCTGCGTACTGTGCGATCTCCTACTCGAAAGCCGCGATACCGGTGATGTGCTCGCCGAGGATCAGCGTGTGCATGTCGTGCGTCCCCTCGTACGTGTACACGCTCTCGAGGTTCACGAGGTGCCGCATCGCCGCGTACTCGACCAGGATGCCGTTTGCGCCGAGGAGCCGGCGCGCCTCGCGGGCGCACTCGCACGCCATGTCCACGTTGTTCCGCTTGGCGAGGGAGACCTGCTCCGGCGTCATCGTCCCCTTGTCCTTCATCCTTCCGAGCTGGAGGACGAGGAGCTGCGCCTTCGTGATCTCGGTCAGCATCTCGGCCAGGCGCTGCTGCTGGAGCTGGAAGCCCGCGATCGGCTTGCCGAACATCACCCGCTGCTTGCCGTACCGCAGCGCCTCGTCGTAACACGCCATGGCGGCGCCCACCGCCCCCCAGGCGATGCCGTAGCGCGCCTGCGTGAGGCACATCAGCGGGCTCTTGAGCCCCTTCGACGCCGGAAGGAGCGCGTCCTTCCCCACCTTCACGTCCTGGAGCACCAGCTCCGAGGTGTCGGAGGCGCGCAGCGAGAGCTTCCCCTTCTGGTCCTTCGCAGAGAAGCCGGGGGTGTCGGTGGGAACGATGAAGCCGCGGATGGACCGCGGATCGTTCACGTCCCCCGTCTTCGCCCAGATGATGGCCACCCCCGCCATCGAGCCGTTGGTGATCCACATCTTCGCGCCGTTCAGCACCCAGCCGTCCGGGGTCTCGCGCGCGGTGGTGATCATGCCGCCGGGGTTGGAGCCGTAGTCCGGCTCCGTGAGCCCGAAGCAGCCGATCACCTCGCCGTTCGCCAGCCGCGGCAGCCAGCGCTTCTTCTGCTCCTCCGAGCCGAAGGCGAAGATCGGGTACATCACCAGGCCGCCCTGCACCGACGCGAAGCTGCGGATCCCGGAGTCGCCGCGCTCCAGCTCCTGCATGATGAGCCCGTAGGCGACGTTGTTCAGGCCCGCGCACCCGTACTCCTCCGGCAGGTTGGCGCCGAGGAAGCCGAGCTGCGCCATCTCGGGGATCAGCTCCTTCGGGAACGTCCCCTCGATGTAGTGCCGGTTGATGACGGGGAGCAGCTTCTCGTCCACCCACTGCCGCACCGTCGCCTGCACGGCGCGCTCGTCCTCGGAGAGGAGCGACGCCACGTCGTAGAAGTCCACACCATCGAATCGCGAGGCCATAGGTCGCCGGATGAAGTGTCGTACGTCAGTCGTGGCGCGCGGCGCGGCTCTCGAGCGCGGGGCGGCGCACGCTGCGGCGCGCCGACGGCTCGACGCCCACTTCGCGGGCCTTGGCGCGGAAGGCCCGGCCGTGGTCCACCGGATGTCCATGCACGTGCTGCCAGAGGTGCACCATCTCGTGCAGCAGGGTGTCCGCCACCTCCGCCCACCCGTGCCGCTCCACGTGGCGGCGGCTCACCGTGATCTCGAAGGGCTCCCCGGTCTCGGGGGAGAGGCAGAGCTGCCCGAGCCGGCTCTTCATCCGTCCGGAGAGGCGGATCGGCAGCTCGGGGAGCGCGCCGGCGAAGTGCGCCGCGTTCGCGTCCCGGAAGAGCTGGGCGAGCTTGTCGGTATGCGTCACATCCCCCGGCAGGGCGCGGTCGGTCGCCCGCCGGCGCCGCGGCGGTCCCTCCGCGTGCAGCTCCGCCAGGAACGCCAGGATCTCGTGCTGCGCCGCGCGCCGCAGCGCCCGGGAGG
>JBEKGT010000344.1:0-2714 GCA_050012655.1 Gemmatimonadales bacterium
CGCGGCGCCGCCTCCCGACGACGACGTCGGCTCCTTCAACAGCTGGCTGCGCGGGCTCAAGCGCTAGTGCACATCGCCGTGATCGACGGACCGAACCTCAACCTCCTCGGGGTTCGGGAGCCGGAGCGCTACGGCACCGCGACCCTCGAGCAGGCCCGTGCCGCGGTGCGCACGCGCGCCTCCGCGCTCGGCGTCGAGGTCTCCTTCTTCCAGTCGAACCACGAGGGGGCGCTGGTGGACGCGCTCCAGGCGCTGCGGGGCGCCGCCGACGGCGCGCTCGTCAACGCCGCCGCGTACACCCACACCTCCCTCGCGCTGCGCGACGCCCTCCTCGCCGTGGGCGTGCCCTTCGTCGAGGTGCACCTCACCAACGTCTTCGCCCGCGAGGAGGAGCGGCGCCGCTCCCTCCTCGCCGACATCGCCGTGGGCGTAATCGCGGGCTTCGGCGCGGAGTCGTACGTCCTCGCCCTCGAGGCGCTCACCGGCTGGCTGCGCCGGCGCGGCGGCGCCCCCGGCGGCGTGGTGCGGGTCTGATGGCCGATCGCCGTCCCGAACGCCTGGCCGCACTGCGTGAGCGCCTGGCGGCGGAGGGGCTCGGCGCGATGGTCGTCGCGCACGCCGCCAACGTCCGCTACCTGACCGGGTTCTCCGGCTCCAGCGCGCTGCTGCTGGTGGCCGAGAGCGCGGCGGTGCTCCTCACGGACTCACGCTACGAGACGCAGGCCGCCGAGGAGGTCGGCGACCTTGCCCGCGTCCAGATCGCGCCGGCGGCCCTCATCGACGCGCTCCTCGCATTGCTGCCGGAGTCCGGCGCGCGCGAGCCGATCGGGTTCGAGGCGCACGTCCTGACCGTGCGCGAGGCCTCGTGTCTGACCGAAGGCGCGCGGCCCGGGAGATTCCGCCCCGCGGGGGAGCTGGTCGAGCGGCTGCGCGTCGTGAAGGCGCCCGAGGAGATCGCCGCGCTCCGGGACGCGGCCGGCGTCGCCGGGGCCGCGCTCGCGCGGGCGGTGGCCGATATACGAGTGGGTTTGTCCGAATTAGAGGTGGCGGCGCTCCTTGAAGCGGCGCTCCGGCGGGAGGGGAGCGTGGCGCATCCCTTCCCGACAATCGTGGCGTCGGGGCCGCGCGCGGCGCTGCCGCACGCGCGCACGAGCGCGCGGCGCGTGGGCGCAGGGGAGTGGCTGCTGCTGGATTTCGGGGCGGAGGTCGGCGGCTACTGCGCCGACGTGACGCGGACGTACGTGGTGGGCGCGCCGCCGGACCCGCGGCAGCGTGAGGTCTACGCGGTGGTGCTTGGGGCGCAGGCCGCGGCGCTGGCGGGGATGCGTGCGGGAATGACGGGGAAGGCGGCGGACGCGCTGGCGCGCGACCCCATCGAGGCGGCGGGGTACGGCGCGGCGTTCGGGCACTCCCTCGGCCACGGCCTGGGCCTGGAGGTGCACGAGGCGCCGCGGGTGTCGAAGGCGTCGGACGAGGCGCTGCCGGCGGGCGCGGTGGTGACGGTGGAGCCGGGCGTCTATCTTCCCGGCTGGGGCGGGGTCCGGATCGAGGACGATGTGGTGCTCGGCGACACGGGCGCGGCGCTCTTCACCATGATCCCGCGCGAGCTGGTGGTCCTGGGCTGATCGAGGAGGGAACGGGGTGAGCCGTCCATGACTGACATCGCGCTGGTGAAGGAGCTGCTCGCGCTGCTCGACCACTCGAGCGCGACGACGATCGAGATCCGGCGGGGGTTCACGACCTACCGGGTGAGCCGCGAGGCGCACGCACCGGCGGCCCCGGCGCTCGCGCAGCAGGTCGTGGCGGCCGCCCTGGCGGGAGGCCCGCCGGCCGGGGCCGCACCGGCCGCGGAGAGCGCGCCGACCCGCCTCATCGAGGTGAAGTCACCGATGGTGGGGACCTTCTACCGCGCGCCCGAGCCGGGAGCGGAGCCCTACGTGAAGGTGGGGAGCCGGATCGGCAACGGGCAGACGCTGTGCATCATCGAGGCGATGAAGATCATGAACGAACTCGAGGCCGAGGTGACGGGGACGATCCGGGAGGTCCTCGTCGAGGACGCGCAGCCGGTCGAGTTCGGGCAGGTCCTCTTCCGCGTGGAGCCGTAGCGCCATGACCGATCCCCGCGCCGCACAGCCCGCGGCGGCCGCCGCCGTCCCCGCCGCGCCCGCGCCGAAGCCGGCGCCGCCGTTCTTCCAGGCCTCGATCAAGGCGATGATCGAGCGCCAGGGCTCGGACCTCCTCCTCAAGGTGGGCCGCGCGCCGACGGTGCGGGTGGCGGGGGAGCTGCAGTCGCTGGAGATGCCGCCCCTCTCGCCCCAGGACCTCAAGACGCTGGCCGAGTACACGATGCCGGCGCGCCAGCTCAAGGAGTTCGCCGAGACGAAGGAGGCGGATTTCGCGCTGGGCGTCCCCGGTATCGGGCGCTTCCGGGTGAACTGCTACTGGCAGCGGGGCACCCTCGCCTTCGCCTTCCGGGTGATCCCCTACGAGGTGAAGACGATCCAGGAGCTGCGGCTGCCGAAGGTGCTGGAGACGATCGCGCTCAAGCCGCGGGGGCTGGTGCTGGTGACCGGCGTGACGGGGAGCGGCAAGTCCACCGCCCTCGCCGCGATGATCAACCACATCAACATGACCCGCCGCGTCAACATCATCACGATCGAGGACCCGATCGAGTTCCTGCACCGCGACCAGAACTCGATCATCAACCAGCGCGA
>JBEKGT010000345.1:0-2701 GCA_050012655.1 Gemmatimonadales bacterium
GCCCCGCAGCGGCGGGCGCCGTGCGACCGCAGGGAGCCGTCCGACCGCCGCGAGGACGCACCGCCCTCCCGGGCGAGACGCGTGGGGGTGGACGCCGCCCCGCCGCGAGTCCGCGCGCGCGGCGCACCGCCCTCCCGGGCGAGAAGCTGGCGCACTGCACGGCGCTCCTCCGCATTCACCCGTGGTGATTCACGATCGGTGAGTTGTTCCGGGGTTCCCAGGCCATGGAGCTGCGCAATGCGATCCCGGTTTCGGCAGGCGGGCCGATGCGATCGCCGGGCCCACCCCGGGTCCTGGCGCGCGGCCCGGCGCCCCGCATCAGAGGAGGTCGAGACCTTCCAGCGCGGCTGTGCGCACGATGCCCAGTTCCTCTGCCTTGCGCGCGTACTCCTCCGGCGTGTAGCAGAGCAGTTCCACTCCCCCCGGCAGCCCCACGACCTCGTCCACCCGCACCGTCCGCTCCAACCACGACACTCCCGCGAACGCCTCCGACACCACCAACAGGTCGAGATCCGACTCGCGCAGCGCGTCGCCCCGCGCCCGGGACCCGAACACCACGACCTTCTGCGGCCGGAACCGCTCCACCAGACGCGGCAGCACGTCCCGCCGGAACGCCTCTACGCGCTCATCAAGCGCTTGAGCCACGCCACGCTCTCCTCGGCGGCACGGACCTTCGCCTCCGCCGTCGCCCGATCGTAGACCTCGTAGGGGACACCATTCGCCGCGTCGGGATAGCGCGCCGTCGTGTAGTCGGCGTTCAGGTTGACGAGGTGCCGCCGGATGTCCGCCGGCACGCCCAAAGCGTCCCCCAGCTCTGTGAGGGAGTGGGTCCGCGGCGCCGCCTCCCGCCGCACCTCGGTCCACGCCGCCTTGAGGTACTTCTCCACCGCCTGCTCCGCCAGGAACGCCGCCACCTCGAACGCCGCGATCCCGATGTTCTTGGCGGCGTTCTCGAGGTCCCGGTCGGCCTGCTTGATCAGTCGCTGAGTCTCGATGCGCATGGGCACAACCTAGCACCGCCGGACGGACCGCGGCAGAGCGCCCGCGACCGGGCGCCGGTTCCAGCCTGGCGCGGGTCGGCCGCGCCCAAGCCCTAGTCCAAGCGCCTGCTGCGCGACGAGCCCGGGAGGGTTGTGCCCCGCAGCGGCGGGCGCCGTGCGACCATCGGGAGCCGTCCGACCGCCGCGAGGACGCACCGCCCTCTCGGGCGAGGCGCCGGGGCAGACGTGCCGCCCCGCCGCGAGCCCGCGCGGACGACCGGCCTCAGCGGGTCTCCGGCAGCACCGCGAATCCCTCCAGGCGTGCGGCAGCGGCGAGGCGGTCGTCCAGCGTGACGAAGTGGCGGCCGCTCGGCTTCCCGTCGGCCCAGGCCAGCGCGGCGGCGAGCTGGAGCGCGTCGCCAGCACGCATCGCATGAACCATGAGCAGGCGGATCGCGGCGTCCCGGATCGCCGCCCCCGGCACCACCACCTGCCAGTGCTCGCCGGCTTCCCGCACGGACCGGAGGAAGACGTCGCGCTGACGCGCCGCCAGGAGCCCTTCCCGGTGGCGCCTGGCGAGGACCGAGGCGCATTCGACGGGCGTCGCCCACCACACGACGACGGAGGGATCGGACCTCATCAGCGGCGCGACCTGGGAGCTGGCCGGCTCATTCGCGAGCGCCGCGACGAGCGCCGAGGAATCCCAGAACGTCACCGCCCCTCCTCCCGGTCCTCGAGCAGCGCCTTCCGCATCAGCCCCTCGGGGTCGTCCAGCCGGGGCAGGTCCCAGAAGCCCGGCGGGATGCGGCCCGTGCCGTGGATATCCACGATGCCCCGGCGCTCGAGGTCGCGCATCCGCGCCATCTCGGGATCCTCGTCGCGCGGGATGGGGACGAGCTTGGCGATGGGGCGGCCGCGCTCCGTGATCACGACCTCCTCGCCCCGCTTCACGCGCGAGAGGTACTTGCTCAGCTCTGCCTTGACCTCGGAGACCTTGGCCGGCTTCATGGCTCCTGCGCTCCCAAGAAGACCTGTATGGTCATCATCATCTGACCAATATAGTCATGACGCGCCGCTAGCGCGACCCGGCGCTCCCGAACGCTCCTCCCGCGCCCGGCCCAACGTCGCCTGCGGCACCGAGGCTACGCCTACAGCTCCGCCCGGCGCGCGGCATCCAGTTCGCCCGCCAGCCCCTGCTCCGCGACGAGTGACGCGAGCACCGGCCCGTCGAGCAGGTCCCCCGCGTGCTCCAGGATCGCGCGCACGTCCCGCAGGTGCCGCTCCGACCGGCTCATCCGGTACCAGAGCAGCTTCCGGACGATCACGTACTCCGCAGGAGCCAGCCAGACGTCGCGGCCGCCGACCACGACGCGCCGGCTGCGCGCCAGAGCCCACGCGTGGAGCGGAGCGTCGCCGAGCAGGTAGAAGTCGGCCTTCTGCGCCGACGGGACGTGGATCACGTTGAAGTGCCCATCGCGGGGCCTGCCCGCTTCCTCGAGCACCGACTCCTCGGGGGGGACCGCGAAGTCGTCCGAGGCGAACGCCGCGAGCAGGGCAGGAACCGCGGCGCGGTTCAGCTGGATCACCAGATCCACATCGTTCGTGAGGCGCGGAACCCCGTAGGCGATCGTCGCGACGCCCCCCGTCACGAAGTAGCGCAGGCTGAGGGCGTTGATCGGCGCGACGAACAGCTCGACGACGTCAGCGGAGGGCATCGAGGA
>JBEKGT010000346.1:0-2698 GCA_050012655.1 Gemmatimonadales bacterium
GATGTGCACCCCGGACCAGCTCGAGGAGCTGTGCGTGGGGTGGCTCCACGGCGAGGGCTACATCCGCACCCTCGCGGACCTCATCGCCCTACGCCCCTGCGCGACCGACCTCGGCTTCTGGGCGGAGGTGGCCGACGAGGCGGTGGCGCTCGTCGCCGCCGACGAGCGGCGGCGCGTGCTGGCGTCGGGCTGCGGCGCCGTGAGCGTGGCGCTCGCCGATCCCGCCACCCACCCCCCACGCGCCCCACGCAGCGACCCGCCCTCCTTCGCGGTGATGCGCACGCTCTTCAAGGAGATGTTCCACCGCGGCGTCCGGTACGACGAGACGGGCGGCATCCACGCCGCCGGGCTCACCGACGGCGCAGCCCTCCTCGAGCATGCGGAGGACATCGGCCGCCACAACGCGGTGGACAAGGTCATCGGCGGCGCCCTCCTGCGCGGTCGCGCCTGCGAGGGCCTCGGCCTCCTGGTGACGGGCCGCATCTCCGCCGAGCTTGCCTTCAAGGCGGCGCGCGCCGGGATGGCCTGGGTCGCCACGCCGTCGGTCCCGTCCACGCTCGCGCAGGCGATCGCCGCGCGCACCGGCGTCATCCTCGTCGGGCGCGCGGTCTCGGGACAGCCGCAGGTCCACCGCGACCCCGGAGCGCCGCCGGTTGGCGGGGACCCGGGAGCGGCGTAGCTTCCTGCAACGGGCCCCGGCGCGCGCCGCGCGCGGAGCCGACCGCTCTCCGGGACCCCCCCGGCGACCCTCCTCGTGCGTGGAGCCAGCGTGAAAGTGACCTCCGTGCGGCGCAGCTCCCTCGCCGCGGCCCTGCTGGCGGCGCTGGCGGTCCCCGTCAGGGCCCAGTCGCCCGACGCGCCGCTCTTGACCATCACGATACACGCCGGCTGGATCACCGGCGGCTCGCTGTGGCACCTCCCCGCCCAGATCGCCTCCGCGGGCCCCGACAGCAGCGATATCGTCGCGCTGGGCCGCCTGTTCCGGCCCGGGTTCGTCGCGGGCGTGAGTGCGTCGCTCTTCCGCTCCCCGCACTTGGGCTACACCGCCGCCATCGACTTCCTCGGCATCTCCACCGAGTCGCGGTGCACGGGGCCCGCCCACTGGGTCTTCTACGGCGACAACATCAACCAGCAGGCGTGCGAGAGCATCCAGGGCGGCTCGGTGCGCACCAGCGCCGTGGCCCTCGAGGGCGGGCTCACCTGGCGCCCGATCGCGACGGGCCGGGTGCAGCCGTACCTCCAGGCGCTCGGCGGCATCGCGTATCTCGCCGGCTCGTTCGTGGAGACGGCGGCCACCGTGTACAATCCCAGCGCCGATACCTCGCAGTCCATGTTCGTCACCCGCATGTTCCTCGGCGACCCGAACCACCGCTCCCTGACGTGGGTCACCACGCTGTCCGGCGGGTTCACCCTTGAGATGTCCCCGGGCACCCAGCTCCGGTTCGCGGCGCGCGACGTCATCACCGACGTCCCGGTGGCGACCGGCCCCGGCAACCCCCTGGTGCTCGACGTTCCCGCGCAGATGGGCAGCAAGGTCGTCCACCTCTTCTCGTTCACCGTCGGCCTCGACATCGTGCTGGAGCAGTCCCGGCGGCCGCACCGCTACTGAGCCCTCGCGGCGCCGTGATCGCGGGCGGCCTCGCCTCGCGGTACGGCGGCACCCCCAAGGGGCTGCTCGAGGTCGGCGGCCGCCGCATCCTCGACCGGGTCGTGGACGCGCTCGGCGGCGCCCTCGGCGAGCCCCCCGCCCTCGTCGCCAACAGCCCCGACGCCGCCGGCTGGGTCCCGGGCCTGGCCGTGCATGCCGACGTACAGCCCGGCGCCGGCTCGCTGGGCGGTATCCTCACCGCCGTCGAGACCCTTGGCGCCGTGGTGTGCGTGGCCTGGGACATGCCCTTCGTGCCGGCCGCGCTCCTCCGCGAGTTGGCCGCCGGCCTCGCCGGCGCCGACGTCGTGATCCCCGAGAGCGACTCCCGCCGCGGCGTCGAGCCGCTCTGCGCCGCCTACGGGCCCGCGTGCGGCCCCGCGATCCGCGCGGCACTGGCCAGGGGCGACCAGCGGGCCATCGGGTTCCACCGCGACGTCCGCGTCACCCGCCTGCCGGCGGGGGCGGTGTTGAAGTACGGCGCCCCGGA
Source organism: Gemmatimonadales bacterium (assembly GCA_050012655.1). Taxonomy (GTDB): domain Bacteria; phylum Gemmatimonadota; class Gemmatimonadetes; order Gemmatimonadales; family JACORV01; genus JADGQW01. The sequence continues at coordinate 2,136 of JBEKGT010000346.1, forward strand.
CGTTCTATTCTTCAACGTCAACACCCCCGAGGACCTGCAGCACGCGGAGGAGCTATGCCGGACCCGCGACTCGTCGCGATAGTCGGCAAGAAGAACTCCGGAAAGACGACGCTGGTCGTCGCGCTGGTGCACGAGATGATCCGGCGCGGCCACCGGGTGATGACGATCAAGCACGGCAGCCACCCCTTCGACTTCGATACCAAGGGCCGCGACACCTGGCGGCACATGCACGAGGGGGGCGCCGAGCGGGTCGTGATGGAGACGCCGCACTCGCGCGTCCTCCTCGCGCAGCCGCGGGAGCCGATGGGGCCGCGCGAGATCGCCCAGGCCTATCTCGGCGACGCGCACTTCGTGGTCGTCGAGGGGTTCAAGCAGTCCGACCTGCCCAAGATCGAGGTGTACCGGCACGCGGTGCATCCCGAGCCGCTCTACGCCGCGGGCCAGAGCGACGCCGCGAACTACCTCGCCATTGTGACCGACGTGCGGGACCTCCGCGCCAGCGTCCCCGTCCTCCGCTTCACGGACACCAATTGGCTCTACCGGCTCACGGACATCGTCGTGCA
>JBEKGT010000347.1:0-2670 GCA_050012655.1 Gemmatimonadales bacterium
GACCTCCGCAACCTGGTGACCGCGGAAGAGTCCTACTTTGCCGACAACGTCACGTACACGACGAACCTGGGCACGAACTTCAGCTCGTCCGCGGGCGTGACGGTGACCGTCACCGCGGCGACCGGCACGGGGTGGACGGCGACCGCGGCGCACAGCGCCACGCCCAAGACCTGCGGGCTCTACGTGGGGGCGGGGCAGACGGCGCCCTTCAGCGGCCAGAACGAGGGCGAGCCGCGCTGCAGCCCGTGATGTAGCTCTTCTTTGCGGGGAAAAGGGCGGCGCGTGGCGCCGCCCTTTGCACTCGTGAAGGCGGCGGGATGGTGCCGCCCGTTATGTGAAAGGCGGGTTCCGCAGGGTGCGACGGTCACGAAGCCGCGCGGATCTTCGCGCGAACGCGTCGCGTCGACGCGGATAGCGTGCTCAATCGGAGGTGCGGACGGTGCGGACCGAGAGAGGCTTCACCCTGATCGAGCTGCTGATCGTGGTGGTCATCATCGGCATCCTGGCCGCGATCGCGATCCCGAAATTCGCGAACACGAAGGAGAAGGCGTTCGTCACGACGATGAAGTCGGACCTCCGCAACATGGTGACTGCCGAGGAGTCGTATTTCGCCGACAACGTGACCTATACCAGCAATCTCGGCACGGCGTTCACCCCGTCGGCCGGCGTGACGATTGTGATCAGCAATGCGACCGCCCAGGGTTGGACCGCCACCGCGAGCCACAACAGCTCGACGAAGACGTGCAACATCTGGATCGGGGCGACTCCCATCCCTGGCCAGAACGAGGGCGCTCCGACGTGCAACTAGGATGGTAGGCGGAGGGTGCCCCGGCGGAGGGCGGCGCGGCGCGCCGCCCTTTGCGTTTTTCGGGTCTCCTCGGTATCTGTGGCAGCGATGACCTTCCACCTCTGGCCGGCGCGGCGCGATGCCGCTCCTTCGCTCCGCACGGAGCTCCTCTTCAATCTGGCGTTCCTCGCCGCGAGCGCGCTGGTGCTCGCGGTCGTGACGGCGCTCCTGGCGCCGATCTTCTGGCGCAACGACCTGGGTGTCACCCTCCTGGTCGTGCTGATCGTGGCCGACGTGGCGCTCTTCGTCGCGTTCGGCCGGTATCTGGTGACGCGGCTGGTGACGGGCCCGATGGACCGGCTGGTCGAGGCGACCCAAGCGGTCGCGGACGGGGAGCTTGGCAGGCGGGCGCCCGCGGCGGGCACGCGCGAGTTCGACCGGCTGGCGGCGAGCGTGAACCGGATGACGGAGCGGCTCCTGGACGCGCAGGGGCTGCTGGTGCGCGCCGAGAAGCTGGCCTCGGTGGGGCGCCTCGCGGCCGGCGTCGCGCACGAGGTGGGCAATCCCCTGTCGGCGATCGAGAACTATGTGGAGGTCCTGCGCCGCCGGGGCGCCGACCCGGAGATCGTGGCCGCCGTCGCGCGGGAGGCGGAGCGCATCGATCGCATCGTGCGGAGCCTGCTCGACTACGCCCGCCCGCGGGCGGCAGAGCGCGAGTCGCTCGATCTCTCCGCGGTGGTGGAGAGCGCCGTCGCGCTTCTCGACGCCCAGGGCGTCCTCCGCCCCGTCACGGTCGAGTGGACGCCCGCGAGCGGACTGCTGCGGGTACCCGGCGACCGCGCGGCGCTCGAGCAGGTCTTCGTCAATCTCCTCCTCAACGCCGTCGAGGCCGCCGGCGCCGGCGGGCGGATCGCCGTCCGCGCGGCGGCGACACGGCTGGGCCTCGCGCCCTTCCCGGGTGAGCGTGCGGGCCCGCGCCACCTCGCCGACCTGCCGGACGGGACCCCGGCCGTGGAGGTGGTCGTGGCGGACAGCGGGCCCGGCGTGCCGGAGGAATTCCGCGACCGGATCTTCGACCCCTTCTTCACGACCAAGGAGCCGGGGTGCGGGACCGGGCTCGGGCTCGCGATCGTGCAGCGAACGGTGCACGACCACGGGGGCCGCGTGGACGTGGGGGCGGGGGCGCTCGGAGGCGCCGGCTTCACCGTGACGCTGCCGGCGGAGGCGCCGTGAAGCTGCTCGTCATCGACGACGAACCGGGACTGCGGCAGTCCCTCCACCTCATCCTGACCGACGAAGGCCACGAGGTCACTGCGGCGAGCGACGGCGCGGCGGGGCTCGCGCGCGCTCTCCCCGGCGCGTTCGACGCGATCCTGTGCGACGTGCGGATGCCGACGATGGACGGCCTGGAGTTCCTGCGCGCGTATCGTGCGGCCGGCGGCTCCGCCCTCGTCATCATGATGAGCGCATACGGGAGCGAGGATGCGGCGGTGGAGGCGATGAAGCAGGGTGCCTACGACTACATCCCGAAACCCTTCCGCGCCGACGAGGTCGTCCTCGTGCTGCGCAAGGCCGCCGAGCGCGAGCGGCTGCGGGGCGAGGTGGAGTCGCTGCGCTCCGCGCTCGGCGCGGCGGCTGCCTCAGCGGACATCGTGGCGGAATCGGCGGCGATGCGGTCGGCCCTCGACGTGATCGCGAAGGTCGCGCCGCACCGCACGACGGTCCTGATCACGGGTCCGAGCGGGACCGGCAAGGAGGTGCTCGCGCGGGAGCTGCACCGCCAATCGCCGCGCGCGGGGGCGCCGTTCGTCGCCGTGAACTGCGCCGCGATCCCCGATGCGCTGCTCGAGTCGGAGCTCTTCGGGCATGTGCGCGGGGCGTTC
>JBEKGT010000348.1:0-2661 GCA_050012655.1 Gemmatimonadales bacterium
GGCGCCCGATCCAAAGTAGAGCACCATCCCGGCGCTGATCCAGAACCAGTCCTGGCGGAGCAGGTCGCCCCGATGGGCAAGGCTGCCGGAGAGGAGCGTGAAGGCGGCGGCGCCGAGGGTCACGAGCTTTGCCATCGGCTCCGCCGCGCGGCTGAACGAGGAGGTGCTCTCCACTGCGAGCGTCAGGACCCCCCAGGCGAGCAGGAGCGGGACGATGCCGATCCGGAACGTCAGGCGCCACACCTCCGCGCTCTGCCAGTAGGACAGCGCCCACAGCGCGAGGCCGACGCTCACCGGCATCAAGACGTAGGAAAGCCAGAGGTTGTGGATCCCTCGGGACGCAAGCCACGAGCCGACGATGTTGATGGCAAGGAGATAGGCGACCCACAACGCCGTCCAGGCGCGCGCCCCCCGCGGCCGGCACCGCTGAGCCGCCAGCACCACGAGCGGAGTAGCTTCGCACACGGTGCCGACAATGGCGTATGCAAGGAAGATCGAGGCGGTGCGCACTCTGCTCTAGCTGTTGAGGGCGTTGTCGCTGCCGCAGGCGGGCGGGCAGGGCCACGACTGCTCGAGGATGATGCCCTTCGTCAGATCGTTGTCGGACGCGTCAACGCCGGTGAGCACCAGCGTGGGCGCGCCGCCGGCCTCGCGGCCGAAGTAGATGCGCAAGGCCACGCAGCCGGCCTGGTTCAGCATCTGTAGAACCTGGTCCTTGTGGAAGGCCCCGGCCTTCACCTCGGAGACCTTCGCGTCGCGGTGGCGCTTGGTGAGAACGGCGGCATCGGCGAGGCTGATGCGGTGATCGCGCGCGGGCAGTGCCATAACATCCTCCTGTGATTGGGAGAGCCAACAGTGTGCACTACGGACGCTCCCAGCGAAAGACTACAACATCTTATAGTCCCGTCCGGACTATGAGATCTCATAGACTTTTCAGCCCTTGCCGCGCCCCCCATCATTGAACGCGTATGAGCATCGAATACCGCCTCGAAGGGGGCAAGGGCGTCGCGGTGCTGGGCGGCGTGCGCCTGCGAACAGTGAAGGACTGGCTCGCAGCGGTGGACCGCGGGGCGCTGCGTGCGCGCCGCGGCACGGCCGAGGCGCTGCTCCTCGACTTCCGTTCGGCGGGGTACACGCCGAGCGCGCGCGAGGCGCAGGCGCTGGTCGCCGCCCTCGTGGGGCTGTGCGGCGAGCTACTGCCGCCGGTCGCGATCCTCACCAACCCCGGCGTGCAGTACGGGGGGGCGCGGGTGCTCTGCATGATGGGCGAGCTGCGCGGCTGCCAGGCCTCGGCCTTCCAGGACGAGGTGGAGGCGTGGCAGTGGCTCCGATCCGCTCTGGCCGACGCCGCCCCGCCGAATCCCGACTCGCGCACCACCCAACTGGGAGCGTAGGAGGCGCCGGTGGCCGCCCCAAGTGACGCCCTGCTGACGCTCGCAGGCCATCTTCCGAAGGGCTATGGGCCGCCTCACTGGGTGCGCCGGGTCGTCCGCCTGGCCGTCGTCGGGATGCTGACCGCGGCGGCGGTGTTGAGCGGGCGGATGGTCGGGCAGCTGGGCCAAGGCACGAGGCCGGTCCGGGCCATCGCCCCGACGGGGCAGCCGGTGAGACAGCAGGCTGCGACGACGCAGGTGGCGCCATGGCCGCTCACGGAATCGGGCGCGGGCCGGCGGTAGCGATCGGGCGGATGCGCGGGTTCAGGGAGAGGGACGATGACCGCAGGGGTAGTCAGGTTCCGCAGCGCGCTCCGCGAGTCCGTCGCATCGGACTCCGGAGCCGACGTGCTCTTGGCGGTGGCGGGGGCCGGAGCTGCTTGCGTCCTCGCCGGTGTCTGGCCGCTCGCGGCCCGAGGGCTCGTCTGGGTGGGCGTGGTCGTCACCGGCATCTTCCTGGCGCGGGTCGCGCTCCTCACCTTCGACGAGTACGCCGGCTCGCGGACCGGGGGCCGGACCGTCCGGCACGCCCGCCCCGCAGTGGCGGGGCGCATCCTCGAGGCGGCGGTCCGCCTCAGCGCCCTCCTTCTGGCGGCTCAGGCGGTCGGCTACATCAGGTAGGGCGGGGGGAGGACGAGGCGCCGCAACGGCGGCCCGCGGTCGGACGCGGGCCGCCGCGTGCTTTCGGGGAACGGGGCGCTCCACCCCGATGCACGGCCCGGTCCTGGCCTGTAGATTCCCCGCTGCCCCCCATCTCGGGGTGCGGGCCGGATGGACACAACGCTCCCCTCGCCGAACCGACCGATGCGAACCCTGCTGCTTCTCGGTGCCCTCGCCCTGGCGGCCACCACCGCCACCCCTGCCGCCGCGCAGTCGGCCAGCCGCGACTCCCTCGCCGCGTGGATGCGCCCCGGCATCTCCCTCGGCCTCGCAGAGCACCGCGCCCGCACCATCAGCCACGTCCTCTACGTCCTGACGCTCGACGTGTCGTCGCGGGACCGGGCCGTCGGCCACGTCTTCATCCAGTTCCGCCACGAGGCCCGGGAGGACGTGCTGGTGGACTTCCGCGGGCGGCGCCTCCTGCTCGCCTCCGCGAACGGCGTCCAGCTCCCCCTCGACATCGCCAACGGCGCCCACATCCGCATCGCCGACCAGTGGCTTCAGACCGGCGTCAACACCCTGGAATTCGCCTTCTGGGCCGAAATCGCGCCGAGCGGCGCCAGCATCA
>JBEKGT010000349.1:0-2644 GCA_050012655.1 Gemmatimonadales bacterium
CCGACGCTCGCGCCCCCCGGCAGGCGGACCACCGTGTTCTCCGGCTGCCACTCCCGCGAGGCCTGGCGGTACGGCTCGGTGACCGGCACCGCCTCCTTCACGCCGGCGAGGTCGGAGAACCGCGCGACGTCCACGTTTCCCTGGTTCCCGAGGACGGCGACGGCGGTGCGGAGCTTCCCCACCAGCGGCCGCGCCTCGTAGCCCATCTCCTCGATGCGGCGCACCACCGCCTGCACCTGCTCGCTCGTTGCGCCGCGCTCCATCACCACCAGCATCCGCCGCTCCTCCGCCTCAGCCGATCTCGAAGCGGTCGCCGTCACCGGCGAGCGTCACGGGACCCTGGTATTCGCGCGCCACCGCGGCGCGCACGTCCACCTGCTCGACGGACGGATAGAAGTGCGTCAGCACCAGCCGCTTCGCCCCCGCCGCCTTCGCCAGCTTCCCCGCCGAGCGCGGCGTGAGGTGCCCGCTGATCGCCTGGTCGTCGGGGAGGGAGCACTCCGCCAGGAGGAGGTCGGCTCCCGCCGCCCAGCGCGCCAGCGGCTCGCTCGGGCCGGTGTCGCCGGTGTACACGAGCCGCCCCTCTGCCGACTGCACCGCCAGCGCCACGCTCTCGGCGGTGTGGGGTGTGGGATGCACGTCGAGCGTCGCCTCGCTGAGGCCGAGCGGGAACGGCTCCCCCGCCTGCACGTCGAGCACGCCGATCGGATACCCCGGATCGAGGAGCCAGGGCCCGAACCCGTCGGCCAGGCGCCGGAAGAGGCCCACGGTCCCCGCGGGCCCGAGGATCACGAGGGGCTCCGTCCGCTTGGTGGCGTGCCGTAGCGCGAAGAGCAGGGCGGGGAGGTCGCCGAAGTGGTCGGCGTGGAAGTGCGTGAGCGCGACGTGAGTGATGTGCTCCCAGGCGAGGCCGCAGCGCGCGAGGCCGTGCAGGGTGCCCGCGCCGCAGTCCATGAGGAGGCGCAGGCCCTCCCGCTCCACCCAGTGGGCGGGGCTACCACGCGTTGCCGAGGGGGTCACCGTGCCGGTGCCCACCGTGACCAGGCTGAGCGTCATGGCGCTCCGAGGAAAACGATGCGTTTCGCGTCCTGGAATCCGGGCGCGGTCAGGCGGTAAAGGTACACTCCCGGCCGCACGAACGCCCCCGTGTCGTCGCGGCCGTCCCAGGCGAAGCGCGGGTCGCAGCTGCCGGGCACGTCCCCCGGCGGGCGGCCGTAGTGGCCCGGGTCGAGGGTCGCGGCGACGGCGGCGGCCGGGGCGAGACGCCGCACCCGCCGTCCGCGGATGTCAAAGACGTCGAGCTGCACCGCACCTCCCTGCGCCACGTCGAACCAGATGCAGGTGTTCACCAGCCCGGTGCGCGGGTTCGGGAAGGGGTTCGGGAAGTTCTGAAACAGCAGCGTCGTGGCGGGCGTCGCGTCGTCCACGACCACGAAGGTGCCCCGGCTCGTGACGACGCTGCTATCGGCGCCGAGGTGGACGATCACCTGCCAGCGGAACGGGAGGCTGTGCTCGAGGGGGCGGGTGAGGCGAAAGATCGTATCGGTGAGCCCGGTGGCCGACGCGACCGCCGCTGCGGGCCCCTCCGAGGAGGGGTACACGGCCACGTCGTAGCGGAACGGCCCGGGCGGCGACGCCACCGCCGCAGCGTGCCACGCCAGGACGGGCAGGGAGTCGCGTGTGCTCTGTCCGCCCGGATCGGCCAGCGTGAGGAGCGTGGCCCAGGCGGGCGCGACGAAGGGGCCTCGCCTCGGAATCGAGTCGCTCACGCCGAGGGGGGAGCGCACGCCGAGGCGCCACCAGAGCCGCACGCCTGGCCGCAGGGCGGTGGGGAGCATCACCGACGAGGAGGTGACGACGGTATCGAGGAGGCGGTGCGCGAACAGCGTGTCGGTCGCCACCTCGAGGTGGAAGCTGTCCACGCCGAGGACGGCCGGCGGCACCGGCAGCGCCGCCAGCGCCGGCTGCTCCACGTTCCACGCGAAGGTCGGCGACGCCGAGGTGAGAAGTGAGTCTGACGGGCCCGCGACGGCGAGGCCGGAGGGGAAGGCGAGGAAGTGCACCGCGTCGGGGATGCCCCAGCCGGTCGAGTCGTTCGGCGCCGCGCGGTTGCTGCCGGCATTGAGGAGTCCGCGGCGCAACTCCACGGCGGGTCGGCCGAGGCGCGTCCCCTGGACGAGCGCGGCGAGGCCGGCGACGAAAGGCGCGGAGAACGAGGTGCCGCTGTTCAAGGTGGTGGTGGCGGCGTTGTACGACGCGACGGTGATACCGAGCCCCGGTGCGACGACCTCCGGCTTGTGACGCCCGTCCGACGTCGGGCCGCGGGAGCTGAAGGGGGCGTAGGCGCCGGAGCTGCTGGTCGCCCCCACCGTGACGATCGAGTCGGCGTCGGCGGGGGCGCCGAGGGACTTGGGGACGGGCGTGCAAACACCCGGGTGCAAGTCCGGGTCGCAGCCGTCATTGCCGGCGGAGACCACCACGAGGATCCCGCGGCGCGCCGCGGCCCGCGCGGCGATGCTCGTGATGTCCACGTCGCCGTTCAGCTGCGCGAAGGTGGTGCTATCGGGGGGATGGTCATCGGCGAACACGCGGTAGCCGAGACTACTGGAGATGATGTCCACGCCGATGGAGTCGGCCCACTCCG
>JBEKGT010000350.1:0-2616 GCA_050012655.1 Gemmatimonadales bacterium
GAAGCGTGGCGCGGCCTCCGGAAGAACATGTATATCGCCGCCGGCGGCACGCCGCTCCTCGTGGCGCCCCTCCTAGCGGTCCACGTGGCGGTGTACGTCGCACCCCCATTCCTCTCGTTGTGGTTCCTGGTGTCCCTCTACGCGATCAAGGCGGTCAGCGACCGCGCGGCCCACCAGCCGCACGCCGTCACCCTCCTCGCCCCTGTGACGTACCTCGTCATGGCCGTGCTGGTCGTGGACTCGGCCGTCGCCCACTGGACGGGCACCGCCCGCTGGAAGGGGCGGATCGTCGCGCGCCGCCGGTAGCACGTCGCGCGGGACGCCGCCTCTCGCGCGATCGCGGGGCGCGCGGTAAGGTTAGCCGCGCCCGCACCGGCCCTCCGGCCCACGAGGCCCCCATGGACACGCGCCCCTGGCACGCCTTCTACGACGAAGGCATCCCCAAGATCTTCCCCTTCATCGAGCGCACCCTCGTCGAGGCGCTCGACCACGCGGCGGCGCAGCGCCCGGACAACACGGCGATCTGGTTCCTCAACAAGCGCATCAGCTACCGGGAGCTGAAGGACCAGGTGGACCGTCTCGCCACGGCCCTCGCCCGGCTCGGCGTGGTGAAGGGAACGCGCGTCGCCATCCAGCTGCCGAACTTGCCGCAGTCGGTCATCGCGTACTACGCGGTGCTCGCCGCCGGCGGCCAGGTGGTGATGACCAATCCGCTCTATGTGGCGCGCGAGATCGAGTACCAGTGGTTCGATGCGAACTGCGAGGTGGCGATCGTCGCCGACTTCGTCTACGAGCACCGGATCAAGCCGATCCGTGCCCGGCTCCCGGTGAAGCAGTACATCGTCGCGTCCATTCCTGAGTACCTCGGCTTCCCCCTCAACCTGCTGGCGCCGCTGAAGCTGAAGCGGATGAAGCCACCCACGTACGCGAAGGTGCGGCCGGAACCGCGTGTCCACCTCTTCAAGGCGCTGGTGGAGGCCACGCCGCCCACCCCGCCGAAGGTCCCCGTGGGCCTCGACGACATCGCCGTCCTCCAGTACACCGGTGGCACGACGGGCATCGCCAAGGCCGCGGCCCTCACCCACCGCAACCTCTCGGTCAACGCGCAGGGCGTCCTGGCGTGGCTCCACATCGCCGACTTCGCCGACGAGGTGATCCTCTCCGCGCTGCCGTTCTTCCACGTCTTCGGGATGACGATCTGCATGAACTTCCCGGTGTACGCGGCGTGCGCGATGGTCATCCTCCCCAACCCGCGCGACATCCCGGCGATCGTGCAGGCGGTGGCGAAGCGCCGCGTCACGTTGTTCATGGGCGTGCCGGCGATGTTCGCGGCGATCAACAACTTCCCCGGCATCGACAAGATCGATATCTCCTCCGTGACATCCTGCTTCAGCGGCTCGGCGCCGCTGCCGGTGGACGTGCTCCAGAAGTTCGAGGGGCTGACCGGCTCCCGCATCGTCGAGGGGTTCGGTCTCACCGAGACCTCACCCGTTACCCACTGCAACCCGATGCGGACCGTGCGGAAGGTGGGGAGCATCGGGGTCCCCTTCGTCGAGACCGACTGCAGGATCGTGGACATCGAGACCCGCACGAGGGACCTCCCGCCCGGCCAGGACGGGGAGCTGGTCATCAAGGGACCGCAGGTGATGAATGGCTACTGGAACAGGCCCGAGGAGTCGGCGCTGGTCCTCAAGGACGGCTGGCTCTTCACCGGCGACATCGCCCGGATGGACGAGGACGGCTACTTCTTCATCTCGGGGCGCATCAAGGACATGATCATCGTCTCGGGCTACAACGTGTATCCCGACGAGGTGGACGGCGTGCTGATGGCGCACCCCGCGGTGCTCGAGGCGGCCACCATCGGCGTGCCGGACGTGAAGCGCGGCGAGATCGTGAAGAGCTTCCTGGTGCTGAAGCCGGGCATGACCGCGACGGCCGAGGAGATCACGGCCTACTGCCGGGAGAATCTCGCCGCCTACAAGGTGCCGCGGGCGCTCGAGTTCCGGAGCGAGCTGCCGAAGAACCCGGTGCTGAAGATCCTGCGGCGGGAGCTGCGTGACCAGGAGATGAAGAAGATGCACGGCTGAACGGGGCAAGGCAGCCGTCAGCCATCAGCCGTCAGCGCACGCCCCGCGGAGGCCCGGCGAAGAACGCCGCCACCGAGTCGGGACTGCCGTCGTTGGCCGCGCTCGTGAGACCCGCCACGCGGCACAACAGCTCATAGACGTTCACGTTCCCCAGCGGGTCCAGCACGACCCCGTGGCGGAAGGCCGGCCCGGCAGCGACGAGGATGCCGCGCATCGCGGAGTCGGCGGGGTCGTAGCCGTGCGAGCCCCCGGTGAAGAGCTGCGGCCGGATCTGGAGCGGCAGCCGCTCCAGCACCTGCCACCCGGCGTCGGCCACCCCCACGAACGCCGCGATCCGCGGATTGTCGCGATAGCGCCAGCGCTCCGGCGTCTCCAGCCGGCGATAGACGTGCGCGTGCGGGATCCGCGCCGCCGCGCGCACCGCCGAGTCCTCGAGGCCGGGCCGCGGATTGAAGGCGAGGAGCGGCCCCGCCGTCAGCAGCTCGACCGCCCTCGGGTCCAGGTAGTCGTCGAGCACCACCACCCGGCT
>JBEKGT010000351.1:0-2614 GCA_050012655.1 Gemmatimonadales bacterium
CGCGCATCGCCTTCTTGAACTCCTGCTTGCGCACGTCCAGGGGAGTGAGCCGGAAGACGTCGTCGCTCATGTGGGCCTCTCACCGAACAGTGCCGTGCCGAGGCGCACCATCGTGGCGCCCTCCTCGACTGCGGCCTCGAAGTCGTTCGTCATCCCCATCGACAGCTCGGGCAGGCGGAAGCCATGCCCCACCAGCTCCTCGCGCAGCGCGAACAGCCGCGCGAACACCCGTCGCTGCGCACCCACGTCGTCGGTGAGCGGCGCCATCGCCATCAGGCCGCGCACACTGACGTGCGCCAGGGCGGCCGCGTGCTCCATCAGCGTCGGCACCTCGTCGAGCGCGCACCCCGACTTCTGCGCTTCGCCGGCGACGTTCACCTCGACCAGCACGTCCTGCGCCACTTGCCGCACCGCCGCTTCCGCCTCGATCGCGTCGGCGAGGCGCACGGAATCGAGCGAGTGGATCAGCGCGAACCGCCCGACGGCGAGCCGAGCCTTGTTGCGCTGCAGGTGGCCGACCAGATGCCAGCGCACCGCCGGCTGCGGCCACGCGTCCATCTTCCCCAGCGCTTCCTGCACCCGGTTCTCGCCGAGGTCCAGCAGATCCGCAGCCGCCGCCTCCATCACCGTGGTGAGCGGATGGCCCTTGGTCACGGCGACGATCCGGACCACCCCCGGGTCGCGCCCGGCACGGGAGGCCGCGGCGGCGATCCGGGACCGCACCGCCGTGAGTCGCTCGTGCAGACGGCCAAGAGCCATAGCCTAAAGAAGTTAACCGGCCCCCCGCCGGGCGGCGAGGGGCCGGTCGTTCGCCACGCCTGCCGCGGTCAGCGCCGCGCCGGCGTTCTCCGGGCCGTATCGCGGGAGCCCCGCCGTCCCGCGGTGTCCGTCCCCGGCAGCACCACCGGGGATTTCTGCATCGCGTCGAACTGCTTCAGCCACGTCGACAGCTCGGGCGTCGGCGAGAGGTGCTCGGCGCGCCGGTAGTTCATCAGCATCGAGTCCAGGTGCCCCCGCAGCCGGTAGGCCTCGCCCAGACCGAGGTACGGGAAGGAGAGGTTGCCGGCGATGTTCGCCGTGGTCGGCTCGAGGTCGAGGGAGTCCACGTCGAACAGCCGCGCGTAGCGGTACAGGTTCCACACCAGCACGCGGGTGCGGTCCAGGTCCATGAGCGAGTTCCAGATCCCCTGCACCATGTTGGGACCCGCCTGCACCGTGTCGGCCATCAGCTTGAATGCCATCCCCTGCTGGACGACGAAGCGATCGAGGCCCATCCGCGCCCCCCCGCCCGCCGTGAGCGCGAAGTAGATCGGCCGCTTCCCCAGGTTCTCCTGGATCAGGCGGAGCGTCATGATGTCCTTCACGTACATCGGCGTGTTGGCCGGATAGCTGTGCTCCAGGGTGCCGATGCGCAGCACCAGCTCGCGCGCGAGGAGCATGGGCTCCAGCGTGAGGATCTGGTCGTCGGTGAGGGTGTGGAGGCACGCCGGGACGCCCTGCTTCGGGTCGAGCGGCCGGCGGTGCGCCTTCCGGGCCCACGCCGTGAGGGTGTCCACCCACGCCGGCGTACAGCCCGGCGCGGCGGCGGGACCGGGACCGTAGAGGCGGCGCGCCAGGCTGTCGGGCCGGTACGGCCGCACCGGGTTGTCGCGGAGCTGCCGGATGTACCAGTCGGTGTTCACCAGCGACAGGTTCACGTTCACGACGTCCTGCCGGATCCCCTCCACCTCCTGCGCGTACCAGAGGGGGAAGGTGTCGTTGTCGCCGTTGGTGAAGAGGATGCCGTACGGCTCCACCGAATTGAGCAGGTCGTAGGCGAAGTCGTGCGCCAGCATCGCGTCGGGGGTCTGGCGGCGCGTCGCGGCGTGGAAGTTCAGCACCAGCGGCACGAGCGCGAGGGCGAGCACCGGCGCGGCCGAGAGGGCGGGGCCCGCACCGAGGCGCTCGCGCAGCTTCCGGAAGAGCGCTGCGATGCCGATGCCCGCCCACAGCCCCCAGCTCAGCCACGAGATGGTGAAGAAGTAGTCGCGCTCCCGGACCTCGTGCATGTCGCGGTCGGGGAAGGCGCCGAAGCCGATCGAGAACCCGGGCTTGAAGTTGAGGTACAGCACCAGCCCGAGGCTCGTGGTCGCGAAGAGGCCGAGGAGGAACCACCAGCTCGACCGGTCCCACTTGCGGTGCTCGAGGCAGCCGAAGAGCCCCAGCCCGCTGAACAACACCGTGAAGGGGATCCGCGCCGGGGCGAGGAGCGACGCACCGCGCTGCAGCGCGTTCGACCACTGCCAGTCGAAGTACTGCAGCCACTGGAGGAGCTGCAGCCCGAAGATCTGGAAGGTCCGGCCGGGATTGTCCGGTCCGCTCGGGTACATGGGGTTGTCGAAGGGCGAGCGCGGCGGGTACTGCTCGCGGCCGATCACCGCCCACAGGTTGCGGAGCGTCGAGGCGTCGGCCTCGTTGACGTACGGGTGCAGCCCGGCGCGGATGTAGAGGAACGCGTAGGTGCTGATGCCGAGCCCGGCGACCACGAGCGCCGACACGCCGAAGAGGCCGGTGCCCACGCGGAACGCCCACGCCGCGGCGGCGACGTAGAGCGCCAGGCCGAGGAAGAGGACCC
>JBEKGT010000352.1:0-2610 GCA_050012655.1 Gemmatimonadales bacterium
CGTTGCGATGAGCTACGCCAACCAGTCGTCGGAGCGGCGGGTGCTCCTGGAGAAGGACGCCTCGGCGAACATCGTCACGATCCAGTCGTCGCAGTTCTCGCAGGAGGGGGACCTCGGCACGCAGGTGAGCTACGATCTGCAGTTCGAGCGCTTCACCGCCGACCAGGCGGGGGTGCGGCTGGAGGTGGGGGGCCTGCCACGGGAGATCCGCTACGAGTTCCGCGACCCGACGAGCAACGCCCGGCTGACGCAGCTCCGCTTCCCCGAGGGCACGACGTCGCAGCGGCTGTCGATGGTGCTCTTCCTCCCTCAGCGGGACGCAGGACGCTTCCCGGTGGACCAGCCGATCGCCTTCTGGGCGTTCGCGCTCGACCGCGAGGGCGCCGCGCAGTTCGCGCGCGCGGCGCGCGACTCGCTGACGGCAGCGGGAGCGGCTGAGGTCCAGTCCGGCAAGGTGCGGCTGGAGCTGATCGCCCGCGGCGTCGGGCGACTCGACGTCGGCGCGGCGAACCTCTACCACGAGATCACGCGCGGCGACTCGGTGGTGATGGAGTTCCTCCTGCGGAACACCGGCAGCCGTCTGGTGGAGAGCGTGCGGCTCGCCGCCGACATCCAGCCCGACTGGCGCGCGGCGTTCGCGCCCGAGCTCGTGCGCTCGGTGCCGGTGGACGGCGAGGCGCGCGTCCGCCTGGTGCTGGTGCCGCCGAAGGACATTCCCGTCGGCGACTACGACGTGAAGGTGCGGACGGTCGCGCTCTCGGCGGACCGGCAGGTGGACACGGAGGACAAGACGGTGCGGGTGCACGTGACCCAGCCGGCCGGGTGGGTGGGCACGCTGCTCCTGGTGGTGCTCCTCGTCGGCCTGGTGGCCGGCATCGTGTGGTTCGGGCTCAAGCTCACGAAGAGGTAGGGCAACGATGGAACGGAGCGAACGGTGATCAAGGTCCTGGCGATGAAGGAGCTGCTCGACCAGCTCTCGAGCCCCAAGTTCGTCTTCCTGTTCGCCGTCTCAACCGTGCTCGTCGTGTTCTCGATGTACACCGGGAGCAGCGCCTACGTGGGGGCGCGGGCGGAGTACCAGGCCACCCAGGCCCTGTCGCATTCGGAGATCGAGAATCGGCGGAGCTACGACGAGCTGTCGCAGTACGGGGTGAAGGTCGCCCGTGCGCCCTCGCCCCTCTCCGAGGTCGCTGGGGGCGTCAGCAGCGCGCTCGGCCGCTCCGCCCGGGTGCGCCCCGACGCGCAGCCGGAGATGGCGCCGCCGCACATCGCCGACACCCCGGTCCTCGCCGTCCTCGGCCAGCTCGACTTCAACGTGGTGGCCCGGGTCTTCCTCTCCCTCTTCGTCATCCTCCTGACCTACAACGCGGTGGCGGGGGAGAAGGAAGGCGGGACCCTCAAGGCGGTGCTCGCCAACCCGGTGCCCCGCACCCAGCTCCTCCTCGGCAAGGCGCTCGGGCTCTTCGGCACCCTCCTCGCCGCTGTCCTCGTGCCGGCGGTGCTCGGCCTCCTGGTAATGAAGATCGGCTTCGGCGTGGCGCTCCCGGGCCGCACGTGGCTGCGCCTCGTGGGCATCGGGGCATCGTGCGGGCTCTACCTCCTCGCGATCTTCGCCGTCGGGCTCCTCGTCTCCACCCTCACGTCGCGGAGCAGCGTCGCGCTCCTCGTCCTTCTTCTGGTGTGGGTGGCGTTCGTGGAGGTGATCCCCAAGGCAAGCCCGATGCTCGCGGGCCAGCTCCGGCCGGCGCCGAGCTTCGCGACCCTCCAGTCGGAGCGCGACCGCATCCAGGCCGACTTCCAGCAGGGGATGTTCCGGACCTTCAGCCACACCTTCGCCCTCGTCGGGACCAACCCCGTCAACACTCCCGAGGAGCAGGACCAGCGCCAGCACACGATCGACTCCCTGGTGAATCGCGGGAGGGACTCCCTCAGCCAGGAGCGCGACGCGAAGCTCCAGCGCCTCGAGGAGGGGTACCGCAATCAGCAGGACGCGATGACCAACCTCTCCCTCGTCTTCGCGCGACTCTCCCCCGCCGAGGCCATGAGCCACGCCGTCGAAGTCCTCGCCGGTACCGATTTCGACACCCACCGCGCCTGGCGGGACGACCTGGTCGCGTACCGGCGCGAGCTGGAGGCGTATCTGAAGTCGAAGGGGGTGCAGTTCGGCGGGTTCCGCATCGCCATCCGGTCTGAATCGTCGAGCAGGCCGGGAGGCCCGCGTCAGAGCAACAGCATCACCTTCGGCGGGCCCTCGAGCGCGGACACCCGCCTCGACCTTTCCACCCTGCCGCAGTTCACGCCGCAGACGGAGTCGTTCGTCGCCGCGCTGGGGCGCGCGGCCCCGGACCTCGTCATCCTCGGCCTGTGGGCGGCCGGCGCGCTGCTGCTGGCGTTCGCGAAGTTCCTGAAATACGACGTGAGGTAAGTGATAGGTGATGAGTGATGGGTGATAGGTGAGAAGTGATAGGTGATGGGTGATGGGGACAGTTTCCGAGGCCGGGCCGAACTATGACCCGGCCTCGCTGCTCTTGTGCCTCGCGAGTTCGGGAGCGTCGGGCCAGCGCTCGCGCGCCACTCGCATGACCTCCGCCGCCTTCGTGGGGTCCTTCC
>JBEKGT010000353.1:0-2609 GCA_050012655.1 Gemmatimonadales bacterium
GGTACGGGGAGCCGTTCTTCACGCAGGAGACGGTGGAAGTCGAGGATGTCGTGGAGCTGGGGGTGCAGTCGATGTGAACGGGGAGGTGATGGAGGTGATCGACGTGATGAAGGTGATGGAGGTGTAGCTGTTGCCGCGTATCGGCTCAGCCTTGATGGCGCCGCTCGAGCGACTGCAGGAGCCGCTGGATCAGATACCGGACTCGCCGCACGTGGTCGATGAGGCGCGTCGCGCGGTCGGCCGGGATCCTCCCCGAAGACGAGGCCAGGTGCAGGTGGCTCTCCAGCTCTGCAGCTGAGGCCCGAGCGGTACGAAGGAAGCGCACGCAGTCCCGGCCGAGCCCTCGACCGTGTCCCTCCGCAATGTTGGCCGGAATGGACTCCGCGGCACGGATCATCTGATCTGCCGCCCCGTGATGCCCCGGTCCCCGCAGTCGGGGCACCTCGACGATGATGGCCGCCGCCAACCGTACGGCCTCCTGCCAAGCGATCAGATCCACGAAGTCCCCAGGCACGCCGCACCGTAGCTAGAGTGGCCGGCGCGCCCCAACCTGCAGCCCCGCCACCCGGGCCCTTTCCACGCACCCATCCCACCTCCATCACCTCTATCACCTCCATCACCTCTATCACCTCCTCGCCCCGGTTTTGCAGTATCCCGGGTCGGGATTATCGTTCGAACACATGCCAACCCCGATCTACCTCGACCACGCCGCCACCACCCCCGTCCGGCGCGAGGTGCGCGACGCGATGCTCCCGTTCCTCGGCGAGGAGGCGTTCGGGAACCCCTCGTCGGCGCACCGTTTCGGGCGGCAGGTCCGCTCCGCCGTCGAGGCGGCACGCGAACGCGTGGCCGCCGCCGTCGGGGCGGAACCGCGGGAGGTGGTCTTCACGTCGGGGGGCACCGAGGCCGACAACCTCGCGGTCCTCGGCCTCGCGGCCGCCGCAGCGCCCGGCGGCGACTGGTCGGGCCTCCACCTCGTCTCCTCGCCGACGGAGCACAAGGCCGTGCTCGCCGCCCTCCACGAGGCGGAGCGACGCGGTGCCTGCGTGACGCTTCTCCCCGTGGACCGGGGCGGCCTCGTGGAGTTGGCAGCGCTTGACGCCGCGCTCGCGGGGAAGCTCCCGGGCGGCAAGCCCGCGCTCGTCTCCGTCATGTGGATCAACAACGAGGTGGGCACCCTGCAGCCAGTCGGCGCCATCGCCGAGCGGTGCCGGGCGGCGGGGGTGCCGTTCCACTCCGACGGCGTGCAGGCGCTCGGCAAGGTCGCGATCGACCTCCGCGAGGCGCTCTGTGACGCCCTCGCTATCTCGGCACACAAGATCGGCGGGCCCAAGGGGACGGGCGCGCTGATCGTCCGCGGCGGCCGCAGGCCGCGCCCGCTCATCCACGGTGGGAGCCAGCAAGGGGGCGTGCGCCCCGGCACGGAGAACGTGGCGGGGATCGTGGGCTTCGGCGCCGCCGCGGAGCTGGCGGCCGCCGAGCAGCCCGTGAAGGCGCTCTCCCTGGCGATGATGCGCGACGCCCTCGAGGCGATGCTCCGCGCCGCCGTCCCCGACGCCGTTGTGCACGGCGCCGGCGCGCCGCGAGGGCCGGCCATCCTCAACATCAGCGCACCCGGCACCGATTCCGAGGCGATGCTGATGCACCTCGACCTCGCGGGGGTGGCGGCCGCATCGGGTTCCGCGTGCACCACCGGCTCCATCGAGCCCTCGCACGTGCTCGAGGCGATGGGGGTGCCGCGCGAGCTGGCCGTCGCCGCCGTGCGCTTCTCCGTCGGCGCGCTGTCGAAGCCGGAGCACGCCGCCCTCGTCACTGAGCGCTACGCGAAGGCCGTCGAGAAGGTGCGCGGCCTCCGCGCCGCGCTCGGCGCGCAGCGCGACCTCCGGGACCTGCGGTGACACGCCTCAAGGTGCTGGTCGCGATGTCCGGGGGCGTGGACTCCTCCGTCGCCGCGGCGCTCCTCGTCGAGCAGGGCCACGAGATCGTCGGCGCCACGATGAAGCTCTTCTGCTACGGCGAGGGCCCCGTTCCCGACCGCCCCTGCTGCTCCCTCGACTCGATCCGCGACGCGCAGGCCGTGGCCGCGCGGCTGGGCATCCCGCACTATGTCCTCAACCTCGAGGACCACTTCCGCCGCGATGTCGTCGCCGACTTCGTGGCGGAATACGCCCGCGGCCGCACGCCCATCCCCTGCGTGCGCTGCAACTCCTTTACGAAGTTCAGCGACCTCCTCGCCCACGCCGACGCCCTCGGCTGCGACGCCATCGCCACGGGGCACTACGCCCGCGCGGAGGGGGGCCGCCTCTTCCGCGGCGCCGACCGCGCCAAGGACCAGTCGTACTTCCTGTGGGGGATCCGCCGCGATGTCGTGGGGCGGATGCGCATGCCCATCGGCACGTTCACGAAGGCCGAGACGCGCGCGGCCGCCCGGCGACTCACGCTCGCCACCGCCGAGAAGCCCGAGAGTCAGGAGATCTGCTTCGTCCCCGACGGCGACTACGTCGCGGTGCTCCGGAGGGAACTCCCCGCCGGTGCCCCCGCGCTCGCGGCGGGCCCCATCGTCCGCACCGACGGCACCGTGGTCGGGGAGCACGACGGCTTCGCGCACT
>JBEKGT010000354.1:0-2607 GCA_050012655.1 Gemmatimonadales bacterium
GGCGATGGCGATCTGGATCTGTTCCTCCGCCTGGGCGTCCACCGACGAAGTGGCCTCGTCGAGCACCAGGATGGCGGGGTCCACGGCGAGAGCGCGCGCGAAGGCCAGCAGCTGCCGCTCGCCGACAGAGAGGTTCTGGCCGCGCTCGTCGAGCCGGTGGTCGAAGCCGGCCGGCAGCCGCGCGATCAGGCGGTCGGCCCCGACCCGCCGCGCCGCCTCCTCCACCGCCGCATCGCTCACCGGCGCGTCGAGCCGGATGTTGGTGCGGATGTCGCCGGTGAAGAGGAAGATGTCCTGCTGCACCAGCCCGATGAGGCCGCGCAGTTCGTCCTGGGCCAGCTCGCGGATGTCCGCCCCGTCCACCGTGATGCGCCCGCGGTCCACGTCGTAGTAGCGGAGCAGCAGGTTGATGATCGTGGTCTTGCCCGCGCCCGTGTGCCCGACGATCGCGACCGTCCGGCCCGGGTCGGCGGTGAACGACACACCCCGCAGCACCCAGCCGTCCTCCGGGGCACCGGCGCCCTCCGGTGGGGCCTCTGCGGCACCGGGCCGCCCCTCCCCGCTCCGCGCGCTCTGGGGGTAACGGAACCAGACGTCCTCGAACGCGACCGCGCCGCGCACCGGCCGCGGCAGCCGCCGCGGCGCCGCCGGGTCCCGCACCGTCTCCCGCTCGTCGAGGAGCGCGAAGACCCGCTCCGACGACGCCATCGCCGACTGCAGGATGTTGAACTTCTCCGACAGGTCCTGGAGGGGCCGGTAGAAGCGCCGCAGCAACTGCAGGAACGCCGCCAGCACGCCCACGGTCACGGTGTGGTCGAGCGCGCGGGCGCCGCCGTAGACGAGGAGGCTCGCCACGGCGATGGTGGTCAGGAGCTCGACCACCGGGAAGAAGAGTGCGTAGATGGTGATCGAGGCGAGGTTCACGTCGAGGTGCGCGCGGTTGACCGCGTCGAAGGCCTCCGCCGCGCGCGCCTCGCGCCCGAAGAGCTGCACCACCCGCATCCCCGACAGGTGTTCCTGGAGGAAGGCGTTGATGCGGGCGATGCGGACCCGGATCTCGCGGTACGCCGCGCGCACGCGCAGCCGGAAGACCGTCGCGGAGAGATAGATGAACGGGATGACCGCGAACGAGGCGAGCGCCAGCCGCCAGTCGGCGACGAGCATCCAGGCCGCGATGACGCCGAGGGTGAAGACGTCGCCGAAGAGGGCCACCACCCCCGACGTGAAGAGCTCGTTGAGCGTCTCGACGTCGGTGGTGACCCGCGTCATCAGCCGGCCGACGGGGTTGCGGTCGTAGAAGGCGACCCCGAGCCGTTGCAGCTTGCGGAAGATCTCGAGGCGCAGGTCCACCATCACCCGCTGGCCGATGACCGCGGTGACGACGGTCTGCGCGTAGTCGAGGAAGAACTCGGCCGCGTTCGCCGCCAGGAAGGCGAGGGCGAGGAGCCGCACCAGCCGGAGGTCCTTCGCCGGGATCGCGCGGTCGATGGCCAGCTGCGTCAGGTACGGCGCTGCGAGCTGGAGCGCCGCCACCAACAGCAGCATCAGGACCGCGACGGTGACGAGCGGGAGGTAGGGGCGCAGGTCCCGGAGCAGGCGCCGCATCAGCGCGGCGTCGTACGGCTTGCCGAGGGCCTCCTCCTCGTGGAGGGCCGCAGGGGCGGGGGCGGGGGCGCTCACCCGGCCGTGGCGGCCCCGGCGGGCTCGGCCGCCTCGTCGAGATTGCCGTGGAGCAGCCGGTAGAAGACGAAGGTGCCGACGATCACCGTGGCGTAGCTCATGATGAACCGCCACAGGATCGTGTACGCCGTCAGGAAGGCCTCGGGCACGTACACACTCATCAGGGCGGCGGAGAGCGCCTCCGCCGCGCCCGAGGAACCCGGCGTGGGCGCGAAGTACAGGAGGAACGCGATCGTGGTCTGCAGGATAAGCACGTCCACAAAGTCGGCGTGCAGCCCGAGCGCGCGCAGCGCGATGTACCCCGCGAGGAACTTGCTGGCGTGCGCCAGGGCGGAGGTGAGGACGCCGAGCCCCATCGCGATCCACCCCCGGCCCCGGAAGAAGGCCACCACGCACTCGTGCGTCCGGTCCACCCCGCTGCGCAGCGCCTCCACCCGCGCGGCGGCCCACGAGCGCTGGTGCCGGCCGAGCCAGTCCACGACGGCGTGCAGCAGCCGGCGGGCGGCACCGGGGAAGGCGGCGGTGAAGAAGACCAGAAGGCCGATAGCGAGCCAGATCGCGGCGCTCGCCTTGAAGATGTCGTAGAGCGAGATGTTAAGGAGCGGGATGCCGTGCTTCGCGAGCGAGTGCCCGGCACCCAGGATGATGGCGGTGGGCCCCGCCACGGCGAAGAAGACGACCGTGGCGATGAAGTCCATCAGCGACGAGGTGAGCGTCTCGGGGAGGGGCACCCCGTAGCGGCGCATCGAGTAGATCATCATCGGGCCGCCGCCCGTCTGCGCTGGCGTCAGGTACGAGCCCCACGCGCTCAGCCCGCCCGCGACCACCATCCCCCAAAACGGCGTCTTCGGATAGACGTGCCGCGCCAGGACCCAGATGCGCACCCCGCCGCCGAACCAGTCGAGGGACGAGACGCCGAGGCCCGCG
>JBEKGT010000355.1:0-2607 GCA_050012655.1 Gemmatimonadales bacterium
CGCGCTCCTCCAGCAGACGATCGAGCGGATCTTCAGCCGCGTCGCGCTCGCCATCCGCTTCATGGCGGTGCTGTCGCTCGCCACCGGCACGCTCGTCCTCCTCGGCGCCGTCGCGGCGGGCCGCCTGCAGCGCATCCGCGAGGGCGCGCTCCTTAAGACCCTCGGCGCCACGCGCCGCCAGCTCACGCGCATCCTGCTCGCCGAATACCTGGCGCTCGGCCTCCTCGCCGGCCTGATGGGGATCGGCCTCGCCATCGGCGGCGGCTGGGCGATGACGCACTGGGTCCTGAAGCTGAGCTTCACCGTGCCGCTGCTCCCGCTCGGCATCGTGCTGGTCGTCACGGCGGGGCTGGTCGCGCTGGTGGGGATGGCGGCGAGCCGAGAGGTGTTCCGCAGGACCGCCGTGGAGGTCCTGCGCGACGTCTGAGTCCTGGTGTTCCTTGACGCTTGTGCGGAGTGCGCAGGGGGCAGTGCCAAGTAGTGTGCAGACGCGCAGACGCCAAGTGGTACGACAGTGCCACGTGACCCCCGACGCGACGGTGGGCTAGTACCCAGTGCTGCTCTGGACACTAGCCCACCTTCGGTTCGAAGCAGACCGATCACCGATTCACTTCACACCACTGCGCGTCTGCGCGTCTTGGCACTACTGAACCCTGAAGTGCTGCAGACTGAAGCGAAGTGCACAGGCGGACAGGACGATCGCCCTGGTCAGACCGACGCCGGCCCTCCGAACCGATACAGCAGCGCGCCCGTCACTTCATCGTTGTCCACGTCGATGTAGCCGTCCACGACCATCCGGTTCAGCACCTTCTCCACGTCCCTGAAGCTCCGCCCGGTCAGAGCGACCGCCTCGGCCACGGTGAGCTTGCCGCCGCGCTGCTCCGCGGCCTGGGCCAGTGAGACCTGGAATTCTTCGGTGTTGCGGGGCGCGCGGCGGGGGAGGAACCCGGCGGGGCGCGCCGCGGCGGCGATCGCCTCCGCGCCGCCCATGTCGCGAATCAGGATGCGGTTGTTCTCGTCCTCGACCATCCGCGGGATCTGGAAGAGATCGATGATCTGCCCGATGCCGAACAGCCCCCACGTGAAGAGGTAGAGGAACCCCGACCCGTAGAGGCCGAGGTAGATGCGGTGGAGGCCGGCCAAGCCGATCACCCAGCCGCACCAGAGGAGATAGGCGGGGGTCTTGTCCTTCATGCGTCCAAGTTACGCGCGCCGCGGCGGATTGTCTCCCCCGCGGCGCGCGCGTCCGGTGGTGCTCCGTGGAGGAGCTAGGCCTCGGAACCGTGCTCCCGGCTCCAGCGCTGGAAGAGCTGGAAGCCGAACCAGATCAGGCCAACGATGAGCGCGATCTTGAGCGCCCACATCACCAACCCCAGGAACATCCCGAGGAGCGGCAGGAAGAGCAGGCCGAGCAGCTTGATCGCCACCAGGCCGACAACTCCGGTTGCCGCGAGCATGCCGATGGACTTGAGCACTGGAACCTCCCGTGGATTGCCGAAATCGAGCCTGATTCCCCTACGGCGCAGCGCCCGGGGGGTTTCACGAGCGTGATGAGTGATGGGTCATGGGTAATGGGTGATGAGCGATGAGTGATGGGGCGGCGTCATAGGTGGTGGGTGATGGGGCGCGCGCCGAAGGTGAAAGGGCGCAACGACTTGCTCTTCGCTCCTATCACGCAGCACTCATCACGCAGCCCTATCACCCATCACCTATCACCCAGCGCCTATCACTCATCACCCATCACCCATCACGCACTACGACTTCTCTAGCCTGTGCCGCCGCGGAAGCTATTCGCGCCGCGCGCGGCGGGCTAACTTCCGGCCGCGATGCTCACCCTGCTCGTGGTGGTCCACGCCTACATCCTCCTCACGGTGCTCGCCAACGTGGCATGGCTGCGCCGTCAGGGCACCGCGCCCACCGCGCCGGACGCGCTCCCCTCCCTGACCGTGCTCGTGCCCGCCCGCAACGAGGAGGCGAACCTCCGGCGCCTCCTCCCCTCGCTCCTCGCGCAGCGCTACCCCGATGCGGAGTTCCTGGTCTACGACGACGCGTCAGACGACGGCACGGCGGAGGTGGTGCGCCGTCACGCCGATCCCCGGCTCCGGCTGCTGTGCGGCGACGGCCCTCCCCCCGGCTGGGTCGGCAAGGTGTACGCACTTGCCGAGGCGTCGAAGGAGGCCACCGGGGACGTGCTCCTCTTCCTCGACGCCGATGCCGAGCTACTGCATCCGGACGCCCTCGCGAAACTGGTGGCGCGCTGGTCCGCCCTCCCCGCCCCATCCGTCTGCACCGGCCTGCCCCGCCTGGTAGGGGGTGGGCTGCTGATCGTGAGCGCGATCCCGTTCACGTTCCTCGCCGCCGGGCCGGCAGCGCTCCTCGCGCGGTTCCGACTGAGCCTCGCGGCGGTGCTGAACGGACAGTGCTGGATGGTGGCGCGGGAGGTGTACGAGCGGTGGCAGCCGCACCGGGCCCATCCCGACGCGGTGGTGGAGGACCTCGCCATCGGGCGGTACCTGCACCGCAGGGGCGTCACCGTGGCGATGTTCGACCTCCAGGACGACGTCGCGGTCCGGATGTACGGCAGCTTCGGCGAAGCGTGGCGCGGCC